>JAPOXY010000208.1 GCA_026706845.1 Gemmatimonadota bacterium | reverse complement strand
CCGATGACCCTCACTACGGCGATCAACGTAGCCTTCAGACCATCGATTGGGAGCTATTGCAACAAAATCTCGGTCCCGTTCGAGAACAGATCATTGTCGCGATCATTGATTCTGGCGTCGATTACAACCACGAAGACTTGCGCGATAATATCTGGCACAACGCAGCAGAAGTAAACGGCATGTCTGGCGTTGATGACGATGGGAATGGGTATATCGACGATATAAGGGGGTGGGATTTTACCCATGCGCCCGGGTTGCCGGGAATGGGCGATTATCTCAGGCGCGACAACGATCCACAGGATGAATCGTCGCACGGTACGCGCGTTGCTGGTATTGTTGCAGCTACGGTGAATAACAATCGAGGTATTGTCGGTGTTGCACCCAATGCACAGCTTATGGCACTGCGAGCGGGGTTGAGACGACTTGGAGGCATTGGCTTTCTCGAAGAAGATGATATCGCTGCGGCTATTCTCTATGCCGTGGAAAATGGCGCGCATGTTGTCAATATGAGTTTGGGTGGACCCGAGCGCACGTTTATCCTGGGCGATGTAATCCAATATGCACACGCTCAAGGCGTTGTGCTCGTCGCCTCGGCAGGCAATTCGGGCGATGAGTTGGGGTATCCCGCGGGCAATCACTATACGATTGCCGTAGGTGCGGTAAATCACGCCGATCGCCTGGCGGGCTTTAGCAGCACGGGCGCGTCGCTCGATCTGGTTGCGCCGGGGGTCAGTATTCTCAGCACACGTCTCGATAATCGCTATGCGTCTGGTTCTGGCACTTCTTTTTCCGCGCCTCACATATCCGGTTTGGCCGCGCTGATTCTCTCGCGTCGGCCCGATCTTTTGCCTCACTCTGTACGCAATTTGCTCATCGCATCTGCGATTGACCTGGGGCCGCCGGGGCACGATAATGACTACGGCGCAGGGCGCGTGAGTGGCGCGCAACTCGCAGACCGCCTGAGTACTTTCGATTCGCTGACCGTTGCGATTCGATCTCCCGCCAATGATGAGGGGGAAGATACCGCGTTCGATATTCGCGCTTCTGTTTCGGGCGCGCAGGTCACGGGTTATCGCCTGTCTTATGGCAGGGGGTACAATCCACAAACATGGACACGTCTCACAGAGGGGGCGCCCTCTCTGGACATTCGCCATACGTGGGATGTTTCTACCCTGGAAAATTCTGCCGCGGTTTTGCGACTTGAGGCAGAATTGTCGGATGGCGCAGTTGTGGAAGACCGCGTTCGCGTTGCTATTGAAAAAATAGCACCCTCTATTACCGCGCTCGCCTGTGGCGATGTATTGGAGGACGACCGCCGCGTTTTTGAATGTCGCTGGCGAACCGATCAACGCGCACACGGGGGTATTGCTTATCGCTATGGAGCGAATTTTGATACTCTGTACACCGGCCTGGTGCAAAACAAACACCGCGTTGTTCTGCCCCACACATTGCCTGCGGGTGTTGTGACATTTCACGTTTTGGCCGATGGAGAGAACAATATTCGCGCGGTGCATCCAGCGCAGACAATTGATTATGTTCCTTTTCGCGTCCCACAAAATGGCTTTGTGGAAAGGGGCACATTGCCCGATGGCTTTTTGCCCGACCGCGCGTCGGATTTCGACCGCGATGGCAGGCTGGAAATCGCGCTTATGCCCTATGTTGGAGGCGGTTCTTATGGGCCAGTGCATATTTACGAACGCCAGGCGGATGGTACATTTATCGATGAATTTCAAAGCGATGAGCGTTTTTTGCCCTGGGCAATTGGCGATATTACAAATGATGGGACCGATGATTTATTGGGCGTGACTTATGAGCGTCTTGTGCTTTTTACAGATAGTTTCTCCAATCCCTATCCCGCGCAGGTGGAATTTGAACAGCGCGACACCTGGGGCGGCGATTTTGCCGATGTGGATGGCGATAGCATTCCCGATATTATCGCTCGCGCAGGCGATCAGCGCGGTATCCGCGTGATTCGCAATCTCGGCAGTGTGATCCGCGAGGAGACGTTTCTTGTGGATCCCTCGGAAGGTGGTGGAGACCCCGGTCCGCGCTTTGTAGTTGCGGACTTTGATCGAGATGAACAGCGAGAAATTCTCGCTGGCGATGCCGATGGAGATCTCTGGATGTACGAATATCGTGCGGGAAGATACGTGCAGACATGGTATTTGCCAGGCGATGGGGATGCGCGATGGATTGGTGGGGGTATGGATTTGGATGGCGATGGATTGGTTGAATTTGCCGTTGCTCGCGCGTACACAGATGCGTATGAGGCTTCCAATGGTTTCTGGAAGTTGGAGATTTACAGCATGCGTGCGCCCGATACTTATGAACGAGAATGGACGACGAGGATCCACGGGGTGGCGACTACGGGCAATGGGATTTCAACAGGGGATGTCGATGGGGATGGCCTTGCTGATCTGATAGTATGCCTGCGCCCCGACCTCTACGCTTTTCGCGCTGTAAAACCCGATCACTATCGCCCGATATGGCATACGCCAGTGGGGTTGATGCGCCGCGCACTCATTGCGGATCTGGACAAAGATTTTCGCTATGAATTGCTTTTTAATTTTGATGGCGCAGTACATATTGTTGAACGCGATGAACCGCCGATTGCAGTGGGGTCGCCACAGATTATACGCGCGCGGCCTCTGGGTCCAACCCGCGTTGAAATAGACTGGATGCAGGTGCCCGATGCGTCTTCCTACCAGATTTATCGCGCTGTTGGCGATGGCGCGCTCGATTATTTTGATGAGATCAGCGACCGCACGGTGTATATTGATTCCTTGCTGACCGAAGGCCAGACCTATCGCTACCAGATTGTCGCCGTGGCCGATCAGGACCTTCGCTCGGGTATTGTATCTCTCACGCCGAACCGCGCGCCAGAAGTCGTGCGCGTTGAAACACTATCGGACAACCAGATTCAAATTTTCTTTTCGGAAGAGATGGGCTCAGATGCGGCCTTGCCGTCGAGTTATCTGCTCGGGGGTATTGGGCAACCCACATCTGTGATTCTCGATCGGCAAAATACCCGGGTAGTTTTGTCCTTTGCCGTGCCGTTTCCCGTTCGATACACACTGACTATTCTCAATACTTCTGATGCGAGTGGCATACCTCTTGGACTGATAACTATTTCAGATACTGTTGACCCAGACCTTCTCGCGCGGGCCGATGTCGATGGCAGTGGTGTTGTCGATTTCGCAGATTTCCTATCTTTTGTTCGCGCATTTCAAACTTCTGATTCCACATTTGATTTTGACGGAGATGGCATCGTCACGTTCTCCGACTTTCTCATCTTTGCCAGTCTTTTTGGTCGAAAGGTTGGGGCTGGGGGCTAAGGTTATGAATATTGGTATTCCCAAACGCGCGTTTTTTCAGGTGGCTTTTCCCTGTGTGTTTCGCGCAGATGCCCCGGTGATTGATGGGGTACTCAGTGACTGGAAGGCGACTTATCTGGTGCCTGATTTGACCGGGGTTGAGGGAAAAAATCCCTTTGCCGATGTGTATATGGCCTGGCACGATACCGGGTTGTTTTTTGCCGTTGACGTGAAAGGTGGTGGTGGGCGTGCGCCCGATGTCCACCGTCCATTGCGCGGTGATGGATTTCAGGTGTGGATTGACACGCGCGATGTGCGTAATGCGCCTCGGGGAAGCCGTTACTGTCATCATTTTTGTTTTTGGCCGGGCAAGGGCAAGGGGCGAGCCGGGGGAAGGCAGTTCCGTTTGCGACGGGCGAGAGCACATCCGAGATTGTGCGATCCCGAGCGTCTAAAGGTGGCTTCAAAGGTGCTCAAAACGGGGTATCGTCTGGAAGCTCATATTCCCGCTACTGCAATGACCGGGTTTGATCCCGATGAGAATAATCGGATCGGTTTTACTTATTTGCTGCGCGACAAAAATCTGGGGCGACAAGTTTGGACGGCAGAAGAGATTTTGCCCGTGTCTTATGATCCGAGTTTGTGGGGTACAGCGGAATTGGTGAGGTGAGAGTTAAAAGATGGGGAGGAGGTTTGTATTTCGCCAAAGAGTTTTGTATATTGGGAGTGTTGAATGGGGAGATGGATTTGTATTCGAGGTTGGTAGCCATGGCACAAGATAGCGAACTTTCTCAAGACCTCACCGATCGCGTGGAGCGTTTGGAGTCGCTGTTGGCAATTAGTCGGTTGATGAATGCGACGTCAAACCAGGGGCGGTTGATCAGTGGTATTGCACATGAAATCTCCACGTATTTGGAGGCGGAACAGTGTTCGATTTTTTTTCACAACCGCCTGACGGATGAGCTATATACGCATGTTGGTGCGGGTGTCGAAAAAGACACGCAGGTGAGAATCCCGAGCAATAGGGGTATCGCGGGGCATGTGTTTAATAGCGGCGATGTACGAAATGTTTTAGATACCTCCAAAGATCCTTTATTTTCCAATGTGCTTGGGTATGAAACGCATACTATGCTGGCTTTTCCGCTGCACAACAGACGCGGAGAGGTGATAGGCGTGCTGGAACTCCTGAACAAGAAAGACGATCCGGGGTATTTTACAAAAGATGATGAGGATTTTTTGCACGAGGTGGCCGCGCAAATCGGTGGGTTGGTCGATATGATGTTGCGGCGCGAGGAGATGGCCCACCGCAATGAGTTGCTCGAAGCACAGATGGAGCGTTTGTCGGGATTTGAGCATCTGGTGGAAGATCGTACGGTTATCAATACCGTGTTTAAGTACAATCGCAAGATACACTATTGGGCCGGGCTCGTCGGCATGATTTTGTTGGCAGTGATGTCTATTACCTCTCTGGTGATGGTGCGATCTGCTGATTTTCGGAAAATCATGCTGGAGTTGCATTCGGGGGTTATTTTTGCGGGTGCTAGCAACGCGTATATTTATACCGATATCGTTGCCTATGTTACGTTGACAATTTGTCTTTCTGGTTTTCTGATGTATGCCTATCCGCCGCTGAACCGCTGGATGAGGGCTAAAAAGGATCGGCTTTCGCGATTTATGATTCAAGCGGGGGTGCGTCAGCACAATCAAAATCGCCGGGTTCAAGAGGGGTTGCGAAAAGTACTGGGGGGACGAGATAACCCATCTGGAAAAACTTGATTTTGTGTTCGGAAAAGTTTATTATCATGGTCCGCGATATGAAACGAGAAAGGAAATAGGAGGAAGTAATGCGCTATTTGAGGTTTATGGCTTTGGGTTCGGTAATTTTAGGTGTTGTGATGGCTGGTATCGCTGGCTGTGGTGGAGGTAACGAACAGTCGGATAATAATCTGCCAGTGAGACGTGCGAAAATGCGCGAGATTAAGCTGAGTACAGACCGTATTATGGTCGCGCTGAAAAACGAGACGGTTGAGGGGGTTGCCGACGATGCCGAGAAGATTCAGGATGCGTTGAAAGCGGTGATTGATCTCTATCCGCCAGAACACGAAGAAAAGTACACGATTTACAACCAGGCATCTCAAACACTGGCTTTGGGGATTGCATCGGCTGCCAAGGCGGGAAATGTCAAAGAGGCAAATAAGAAGTTCCGTGCCATGGTACCTTATTGTGGCAAATGTCACGAAGATTGTGCGTTTTTGCTGGCTCCCGCATTTCCGGAGTATGAAGACGTAAGCGAATAAAAATCAAGAATAAAAAAAGCGCCAGCTTAATGAGCTGGCGCTTTTTTTTGTATTTTGTGATCAGAACCGCCAGATTTTCAGGGCGGTTTTTCCGAATATCCATTCTCTGTCTTCTTCGCTGAGGTCAGACAGATAATCCATCGGGACTTTGAGGCTGTTGTCATAGCCTTCGCGTCTGCTCACAGGGGGATAATCGCTTCCCCACATGACTCTATGAGGACCGAAGGCTTCGATGGCCATGTCGGCGAGTGGGGGGATGGGGTCAAAGGGCAGGGGGACGGGACAGATTTCGCCGAATCCGGGAAGTTTGATAGACAGATTGGGGTGTTCCGCGAGTTCGAGGATTTTTTTGAACGTGTCATAAGGGGGCTGCTGGCCTTCGCCGATGCCCGCGAGGTGTTCGATTACCATGGACAGATTTGGAAATTCTCTGAGTACTTCTGCAAATTCATCGCTCAGAAGGCTCTGGGGACTGCTCGGCGCACTGACGACGAGATTGAGTTCGGCTGCAGTGCGCCACTGTGCGAGGGGATCGGCGCAATCGGCGCGGCTATTTGCCGGAAGGCGAATGCCCACGATGCCCCGTTCTGCCCATCGTCGCATGGCTGTGCCATCGTCTGTTGGTTCAACGATCATGGCCGCTTGAAATTTTCCTGGATGTGCCGCCATGCTGTCGAGCATGTACTGGTTATCCGAGTTCCCCGCGTACTGGATGAATACGGCGCAATCGACACCGGATGTGTTCATGTGGTAGAGCAGAGATCCGATGGGTTCGTATTTGTGAAGTCCAATGTGGCAGTGTGTATCGACAATGGTCATTGTGTTTTTGCTCCGAAGGGGTGGGATCAAAACAATGCGCCCTGTTCGGGCGGTTGTGCGGGTTTCAGGCAGTCGGGAGTGTCATTCCTCGGATTATTGACAAGGGTGGAAACGGGATGTGCGTTCATCTCTTGTGCAGAATAGGGAATGAGGAGTTCCTGGAGGTCCGTTCTTTCTTCTGGGTCGAGCCAGAGATCATATACATCAGCCGGGAGGATAACGGGCATGCGATTGTGAATCGGTGCCATCAGGTGGTTGGGCTCGGTTGTGATTATGGTGCAGGATTGGATGTGTTGTCCTTCAGGTGAATGCCACGATTCCCATAGGCCAGCAAAGGCAAAGGGTGCGCCGGATTTGAGCGCGATGTACATGGGAGTTTTGGTTCTGCCGTCGGGATTGCGTTGCCATTCGTAAAATCCCGTTGTGGGAATCAGACATCTCCGTCTTTTGAAGGCCGTGCGAAATGAGGGTTTTTCCGCAAGGGTTTCGCCCCGTGCATTGATGAGTCTGTTGCCAATTTTGTGATCTTTTGCCCACGATGGAATAAGCCCCCATTTGAAGGTGTCTGCCCTCGGCTCGGCAGTGTTGGCAATCGCCGTGATGTCCTGGCCCGGTGCGATATTGTATCTCAAGGGTATCTCGTTGGGAAAAACAACCTGTGGAAATGCGAGTTGATTTTCATCGTGTTGAGCAGCATAAACAAATCGACCGCACATGATATGATTCCTTGTTCATAGTTCGTAGATTATCTTTTCAAATATGTATAGTCTCTTCTCGCCAAATGTCAAGGTCTTTCCCGTAATAATTTTTTCTTGCTCGTGGACGGGTGTCTCATTACATTGAGCCGCGTTTTGATAGATTGATCTTACATATTTTTGATTGGAGGGATGTTATGGCAGCAGAGCTGGGTTTTGGCGTTGTTGGACTGGGTATGGGTACGAACCACTGTCGGTCTGTCACACGGGCTAATGGCGCGAAGTTAGTGGCTGTGTGTGATGTGGATGAGGAGCGTCTGGGACCGACGGCTGAGGAATACGGATGCAAGGCTTATACGAGTTATGAAGAGATGCTTCAGGACGATGAGGTTCAGGTTGTCAATATTTGCGTTGAGTCTGGCAAACACGCCGCGCTGGGTATTCGGGCAGCAGATGCGGGAAAGCACATGATCGTTGAGAAGCCCGCGGATATTACGCCTGAGCGCGTCGATCAATTAATTGGTGCGGTGAAGGATGCCGGGGTAAAGGTCGGATGTATTTTTCAAGCGCGTCTGGAACCTCTAAACAGGCGGATTAAAGATGCGGTTGATAGCGGCAAGCTGGGCAAGTTGATTGGTGTTCACGGCCATTTGCCCTGGTATCGCGCGGATAGCTATTATCAGGGCGCACATGGATCGTGGAAGGGAACGTGGGATCTCGATGGGGGAGGCTCGCTGATGAATCAGGGCGTGCATACCGTCGATTTAATTCAGTGGCTTGCAGGTGGTGTCGAGTCTGTGATGGGTATGTTCGGCGTTTTTGGACACGATATTGAAGCTGAAGATCAGACTGTGGCGTTGTTCAAATTTAAGAATGGCGCGATTGGCACGGTTTATACAACGACCTGCTGCTATCCCGGACTTCCTCAACTGGTGACTATTTACGGCGAGAATGGGTCGATTATGAAAGATGCCTCAAAGTTGATTTCCTGGAAAATTCAGGGGGAGAACGAGGCAGAAGAAGAAGCAGAGATGCTGGGTTTTTACGGCGATCAGGAAGACAAGCAGAAGAATATTTCAGCAGATCCGCTGGCTGTCAGTTCCGATGGGCACACGTTGATCATCGAAGACCTCGTTGGGGCGATTAATGAAGACCGCGAGCCTATGATTGGCCTTGAAAGTGCACGCCATGCCGTGGAAATTATTACTGCGGTGTTTGAATCCGGGCGCACGGGACGGGAAGTTAAGGTGGGGTAGCATAAATTTACCGTCAAAAATCAAAAAGCCAGATATTCTGTCTGGCTTTTTTTATGAATTGTAGCCGGGGAATGCCTCTGCCATCGCCGCTTTGTCTGTACCTGCGAATAGCCGATCTCCGGTGTGTATCAGTGGACGACGTATCAGCCGTGGCTGTTCAGCCATGAGGCGAATCAGTTCGTCTGGGGACACATCATCCCGGTCGAGTTTCAGCGTCCGAGCCGAAGGACTCCGCCACGAAAATATGTCGGATGGGGTTGTGTCGCCGAGTAATTCCCGGAGTTCTTCCTCTGAGAATTCATCTTTGAAGAAATCCCTTTCCTCTACATTCACACCTTCTCGTGAAAGCCACGCTTTCACCTTGCGACAGGTGCTTCATCTGTACCAGGTGTAAAAGCTGATTTTAGACATTGATATCTCCTGTATGTTCCATTATTTACATAGAGACGCCCAGAAGTCCTCGGGTAAATTGGAAGTCTATATTACCTGTTTGGGGTGTTTTGGGCGTGTATTGGCGAGAGGCGACGGCGATGATCTGGCGCAAGAGGGCGTCGGCATTGTGTTTGGGGTCGGTGTTGAAGATGAGGTCAAAGTCATCGCCGCAGGACTGAGCGATACGATCTTCGGCGGTTGTTTGAAGCATGGGGGTGAGGGGATGGCCCTGCAAGGGGTGATCGCCCGAGTAGGCGACGATGAGGTGGACGCCTGTTCCGCCCAATCCCGTGAGGGTTTCGACCCAGTGGTCGGTCTGGCTGTCCATAATGTGATAGCCAGGTTGGGTGGGATTTTGCCCGTGTGCAAGAGTGGGTGCAGGTGGCGTGTCGCCCAGAACTTCGGATAGATATATGGGATGAGACAGAAAACTCGCATTGTCGGGTACAATGAGCGTGACGCCTGTGCCGATCAGAGTTTGAGAGAACATGGCGAGGGATTGCGCGGCTATATCGGAAATAGAACCAGAAGCGTGAAGACCGACGCTGAGTGCGGACAGGCTGGCGGGAGTGATTTCAGGGGGAGGCGTCTGCGCGAACTGGTCGAAAAAATAGGCTTCGACCTTGTCGAGAACGGCCTCGATACCGCCGTCGAGTTGCACACTGGCCCATCCAAACGCACCGGGGCTGATCCCCCTGTCATCCAGTGCGTGCCGTATATAGTCGTTGTGGGTCTTTTCACAGCCGTGTTCCAATAACAGACCTGTGTGTACGAGGGGGTGGGTGAGGTAGCCGAGCATAGTGCGCGTGTAGAGGCGTTCGGTGGCTTCTCCCGATACGCCGCATCCTTCGGTGTGCGGGAGGGCGACAAAGCGCGAGACACCCTTATCGAGGCCCAGGCCCTTTTCTGTGAGGCGTTTTGCCGCCATCAGCGCAATTTGTCCCGAACACAGGCTGGTGGGGAGAATAAGGCCCAGGCGATCGGTTGTAAATCCGTCCCGGGTGCGAATGGCTTGAAATTGGTGTTCATCAGCGTCCAATGTCTGGATAGGGAGGGGTATGCCCTGGGGGTCTGGCCGGTTCTCGAGGTTGAGCAGGTGATCTGTTGAGGTCTGTCGCCAGGTGCGCCATATCGAGACTTGCGCGTGTGCGGCTTTTTCGCCTTTGCTGCGTTCTCCCGAGGCGATTTTGCAGGTCAGGTCAAACATATCGCTGCCGAGGTCGTCCATGGAGGTGCCGTCCAGATATGCACCCGCGTTGACATCCATATCTTTACTGAGTAGATGATAGCGTTCGGATGTGGTCACAATTTTGATGGTGGGCACAAAGGGGAAGTTTGTGATTGAGCCATTGCCCGTGATAAAGAATATCATGTTACATCCGGAGGCTACTTGTCCGGCGATGCTTTCGAGATCATTGCCAGGGCTGTCCATGAAATAGTACCCCGGATCGGTCATTGGTGCCGCGTAATCAATGACTGAATCGAGACGGACATCCGGATGGCGTTTCATGGCCGCGCCAATTGATTTGAGTACGATGTTGTAAAGGCCTCGAAATTTGTTGCCTCCGGAAGGATTGCCTTCTGCTGTTGTGCCGTGCCATGCAGCGAGGGTTTTATAGGCTTCTACTTTGTCGAGGAAGCACTGGGCGACATCGTAAGACGATACATTTTGGAGGACATAGGACTCTGCGCCGATGAGTTCATCGGTTTCTGCGAGGTTGGCAGATCCGCCATGGCGAATGATTTCTCTCGCCACCCACGAAGCCAATGGGTTGCCAGAGATACCCGAGAATGCGTCTGATCCGCCGCATTGTAGCGCGATTTTGATGTGCGATAGGGGTTCGGGTGTGCGGGCTATTGCCTGGACTTGTGGCAGCCATTTGGCAATGATGTTTTCACCCTGTTTTAGCGCGTTTTCAAAGCTGTCCTCAAGCGTGAGAAAGTGGTGCAGAACGTGGTCAATGGGGTAGTTGTTTTGCGCGAGAAATTCCCGAAGGTGCTGGTTGGTGATGGCTTCGTGACCGTAGTCGATTGCGAGTACTGCACCGACGTTTGGATGTACTGCAAATCCGGCGAGTGTACGCAATAAGAGGTCTTTGTTATTGGGGATTTCAGTGCCGCCGCCTTCTGTGTGGGCAACTGCAACAATGTCATCAATGTTATGGTAATCCTGTATATGATTTTTTAATCGCGCTTCGAGTTGTTTGGCATAACTCGCTGTGCGAGAAGATGTTCCCATTATAACAATATTATTTCGCGTACCTACGCCTCGGCCTCCCAATCTTCTGTAACCCTGAAAAATGCCGCACGGATCATAGCGTTTGACTTGCGCGCCTGCTTCAAAAGTGTCGGCATCGATCTGGTGCGGAACAATGCGATCTTCAAAGTTGGGCACGTCTGGAAGCTCAAAGTCGAGATCGCGGAGTTTGAGAGCGCCGAGGATCTCCGGGTTGCAGACGTAATCTCCGGGAGAGATATGGCGCGTTGCTATGCCAAAGGGCAAGCCCCACGAGAGTAGGGGGGCGCCAGGCGCAATGGGTTGGAGGGCAAAGCGATGGCCTTCGAGGATGGTGTGCCGAAGTTCGAAGGTGCGACCTGAATGGATGATCTGTGTGCCTCTGTTCAGTTTTTGTGTCGCAATGCCGACATTGTCTCCCGGGAGAGGGAGACGACCGATTTCAGAAAATTTATGGGTCATGGGTTGCGTTCCTTTGAAAAGTTTGTTCACAGTTATACGTAAAAGAAAAAATGATGTCAAGTTTCATATAAAAAAGACCTTGACATATCACTTACATTTGGTTTATGTTTCTATCAGTTGTTTTATTAGCAAAACATCGGTTAAATGGCTAAACGCACTGTTCGAGGGGGGTGGTCATATGATGGCATCAGATGTATGGAAAGAATACGAGAGCAATGAGATTTCTCATAGTGTTGCCCATCATCTAACTGCCATTCACGAGTTGATGGGTGACCTGGGCTATGCACGGGTTTCTGATGTGGCGCGTGCGCTGGAGATCACCCGGGGCAGTGCATCGCTGACGCTCAAAGCCCTCAAGGCGCGCGGGTTGGTCGTGGAAGATCACAATAAGTTTTTGAAATTGTCTGAAGATGGCCGCCGCATTGTCGATTCTATTTTAGCCAAACGCGCTGTTGTTCGCAAATTTCTCAACGAGGTGCTCAAGCTCGACGAGCATCAAGCCGAAGTGGATGCGTGCAAGGTCGAGCATCTTTTGAGCGCGCAGACTGGTGGGCAATTGCTACATTTTGTGCATTTCTTGCTCTCTGATGATCCCACTGCGCGACAATTTCTCTCTGAGTTCTGGTCCAGGCTGGATCAGAATGAGGATTGGCAGTGGCCCGTTCAGGATGTTGATCAATTATTCAATTTGGAGTCTCGATAATGGCTTATGCAATGGATGCTGCAACCCCACTTTCAATATGGAGCCGGGGTGATGAAGGTACTATTGAAGGGGTTTCAGGTGCCAATCAACTGGCGGCCCGACTGCGCGAGGTGGGAGCTATACCAGGTGTTCCCGTGCGCGTGTTGCGCGTTGGGCGCACTGTGGTGATTCAAGTGGGTAGCAGCAGATTTTGCTTGCGAAAAACCGATGCTGCATGCATCAAAGGAATGAAAGCGGCCTGATTTATTATGGTAATGGATATAGCGGGTCAAGAGCGACCTTATGTAGGGCGTGCCACGGTCGCTGTGGTTGGCAATCCCAATACGGGTAAGACAACGCTTTTTAATGCTCTGACAGGGCTTTCGCAGCGCGTGGGAAATTTTCCCGGCGTTACGGTTGAGCGCAAGGTTGGACAATTGTCATTGCCCAACGCAGGTGCGATTGACCTGCTGGATTTGCCCGGTACATACAGCCTTTCAGCCAAGTCTCCAGATGAACTTATTGCTGTTGAAGCACTGATGGGGTTGTTGAAGAGCGAGAGCACCATTCAAGCTGTGCTCGTGGTTCTCGACGCCAGCAATTTGAGACGCAGTTTATACATCGTATCTCAACTTCTCGAAATTGATTTGCCCCTGATTGTGGCCCTCAATATGTTAGATGTGGCCAAGGCCAGGGGCATTGTTATTGATGCGCCTGCTCTGAGCGAGCGTTTGGGCGTTCCAGTTATTCCCATACAGGCCAATAGACGCGTGGGACTCGATGAATTGAAAGGCGCTCTTTCTCGGATTGTTGAAAAGGGCGAGATTCCATCGCGCAGTCCGATATTGCCGCAATCCTGGTGGACGGACGCCGAGCAGTTGGCGCGAAAATACGAAGGTGTATCTATCGGCCTGGTGCTGCGTGTGTTGATTGACAATCAAAACGCGTTTGCATCCCATGTCGTGGAACGCTTTGGCGATGACTTTGCCGCTGATCTTCACGCGTTGCAAGCACAGATTAATGCGGATGATGCACTGGCGAATCGAGAGATCGAATTGCGCTATAGATGGATTGATGAGATTCTCGATGATGTGCTACGCGACCCCGAACCACTTCGCGTGACCCGTTCTGATCGACTGGATCGGATTTTGACCCATCCGCTGTGGGGTAGCCTGACGTTTGCTGTGATTATGGCCTTTGTTTTTCAATCGATTTTTTCGTGGGCAGTGCCCCTAATGGATGGCATTGACGCGTTGTTTGGAACGGTTGGAGGGTGGGCTTCGGGCTATCTGCCCGAGGGTGCGCTGCAAAGTATGGTGGTGGATGGGGTTATTGCCGGGGTGGGCGGCGTAGTCATTTTTTTGCCCCAGATCTGTATCCTGTTTCTCTTTATTGCCATACTGGAAGATTGCGGTTACATGGCCCGCGCTGCGCTGTTGATGGATCGCCTGTTAACGCCGTGTGGTTTGTCGGGGAAGTCTTTTATTCCTCTTTTGTCGAGTTTTGCCTGTGCGATTCCGGGGGTAATGGCTACACGAACGATCAATGACCCCAAAGATCGCATTGCCACCATGCTGGTCGCGCCATTGATGAGTTGCTCTGCGCGTTTGCCAGTGTACACGATTTTTATTGGGGCTTTTATTCCCGATCGAGATGTTTGGGGAGGGATTGGGGTGCAGGGGCTTACGCTTTTCGCGCTGTATTGCGTTGGTATTCTTGTGGCTATTCCCATTGCATGGATTTTAAAAAAGACGCTATTGAGAGGGCAGCCCACGCCTTTTTTGCTCGAGTTGCCGTCCTACAAAATACCAGATGTGGGTACTGTTGGGATGCGTATTTATCAAAGTGGGCGGCATTTTCTCGAAAGAGCCGGCACATTGATTCTCGCCGCGACGATTGTGATGTGGGCACTGGCGTATTTCCCACGGTCTGAAACAATTGCCGCGCATTACGAGGCCGAGCGCGAGCGATTGGTTGGGGCATCAGAAGAGGTTTTGAATGATTTGAGCGCGCAAGAGGCTGGCGATATGCTCAAGCAGAGTTTTCTTGGGCGGATGGGGCATGCTATTGAACCCGTTGTGGAGCCATTGGGATGGGATTGGCGGATTGGGATGGCGGCGCTGGCATCTTTTCCCGCACGAGAGGTGATTGTCGCGGTTCTGGGCACCATTTACAGTCTGGGAGAGGTGGATGAGGAATCGACGTCGCTCAGGGACGCACTACGGTCTGCGACCTGGTCTGATGGGCGAAAGGTGTTTAATATCCCGGTTGCGCTGTCTATTATGGTGTTTTTTGCACTGTGTGCACAGTGCGTTTCTACACTTGCGGTCATTCAACGCGAAACGGGCGCCTGGCGGTGGCCTGTGCTGACTTTTGTTTATATGACGGTGCTCGCCTATATCGGAGCTTTTGTGACTTATCGCCTTGGTATGGCGCTTGGATGGGGATAATGATATGACCGACTGGCAAAATTGGATCGCGGTTGCAGTAGCACTCTGGTGTGCCTATCGCGTTATTGGCGAGGTCGTAAGGCCGTTTTTGGCTTCGTCGTGTTCAGGCTGTGGCGGGGAAGCAAAGCACGAGGATTTGATAAAAATTGAATAAGCAGAGAAAAACGGACGTTTTGTTTTGTATAAAAACCCTTCAATCCAGTAGATTGAG
Source organism: Gemmatimonadota bacterium (assembly GCA_026706845.1). NCBI lineage: Bacteria > Pseudomonadati > Gemmatimonadota > Gemmatimonadota bacterium. Next base: position 4,910 of record JAPOXY010000208.1, on the reverse strand, counting down.
GGTTTTTTCTTTTCTTGACCAGATCCATTGATTTTTATATTTTTAGTCTTGACTAAATTTTAGTTTAGCAGCAATATAAGAATTATTATAGGCATGTATAACGGAGGGTGTATGTACAAATTTTTCATTATAGCTGGCGTTTTGTTGCTGTGCGCGTGTGGTGGGGGCGAAACGCCGCCGGTTGAACAAGACAAAAGGCTGGTGGTGTGTACGACCGGGATGGTCGGCGATCTGGTGCGCCATGTTGCGGGGGATCGCGCTGAGGTGATTTCTCTGATGGGACCCGGGATTGATCCGCATTATTACAAGGCGACGCAGGGCGATTTGCAGAAACTGTCTCAAGCGGATGTGATATTTTACAATGGTCTCTTTCTGGAAGGCAAGCTGGAAGGTATTTTTGAAAAGATGGCGCGCAGCAAGACGGTGATTCCCGTGACGCGGGATATTCCCAAAGATAGGCTTCGGAAACCGGCTGCTGGACAAGGGGAGCACGATCCGCATATCTGGTTTGATGTCAGCATGTGGACAGAGACCCTGTCCGTAGTTGTCCAGACGCTTAGCGAGCGTGACGCCGATGGTGCAGGTGTGTTTCGCGCCAATGCCGAGGCTTATCGCAAGCAATTGCTCGATCTCGACACCTGGGCAAAAGCGCAGATTGCACGCATTCCCAGTGACCAGCGCGTGTTGATTACGGCACACGACGCCTTTGGATATTTTGGCCTTGCTTATGGTATTGAAGTGCGCGGGCTTCAGGGGATTTCGACTGTGGCCGAATACGGCGTCAATGATGTGTCTCTGCTGGTGGATTTTATTGTCAAACGACAGGTGAAGGCCATTTTTGTGGAAAGCAGTGTGCCCGAGCGTTCTATCAATGCCGTGCGCGAAGGGTGCAAGGCGCGAGGATGGAATGTTGCAATTGGTGGCACGCTGTATTCCGACGCGATGGGACCTGCGGGTAGTGGGGGCGATACGTACATCGGCATGGTGAGGTCAAATGTAAATACAATTGTCGAGGCGCTAAAATAATGTTACATGCAGTTGACGAATCGGTGACGCCCATTCATATCCACGATATGACGGTGGCGTATCACAAGAAACCCGTTCTGTGGGATGTCGATCTCGCTGTGCCAGAAAGTAAACTCGTGGGGGTTGTGGGTCCCAATGGCGCTGGCAAGAGTACGATGATCAAAGCCATTATGGATCTCGTGCCCAAGGCTTCGGGGTGGGTCCACATCTACGGCAAGCCCTATTCGCGCATGCGTCAGGCCATCGGCTATGTTCCGCAACGCGAGTCGGTGGATTGGGATTTTCCCATCAATGCCTTAGATGTGGTGCTTATGGGGCGTTATGGGCACGTAGGGTGGGTGAGGCGTCCGGATAAAATTGACAGAGAACTGGCTGAGGAAGCACTTGAAAAAGTCGGTATGACCGATTTTGGACATCGGCAGATCAATCAGCTTTCGGGTGGACAGCAACAGCGGGTTTTCCTGGCACGCGCTCTGGCGCAAGATGCACAAATTTATTTGATGGACGAACCCTTTGCCGGCGTGGATGCGGCAACCGAACGCGCCATTATCGACATTTTGATGGATCTGAGGGCGAAGAAAAAGACCATGCTGGTTGTACATCACGATTTGCATACGGTGAATCAGTATTTTGACTGGCTGGTTTTGATCAATATGCGAATCGTTGCTGCGGGTGAGACGGAAGATGTGTTTACAGAAGATAATTTGAACAAAACTTACGGCGGACGGTTGACGGTGCTTTCCGAAGCAGCGCAGGCTGTTGCCCATCATCGGCGGGGTTTATGAGGTGATTTGGGATGCGACATTTCAACTGGTTTTGCTCGGTTCTCTGTTGATCGGGGCGACATCGGGCACGCTGGGTGCATTTGCCGTGTTGCGCCGGCGCAGCCTTTTGGGCGATGCTCTGGCGCATGCTGCACTTCCGGGCGTTGCGCTGGCATTTCTGTGGACGCAGAGCAAGGCATTGCCCATTTTGCTGTTGGGCGCGACAGTTTCCGGTGTGGTGGGCGTGCTTATTATTGAGGCAATTGTCAATTACACGCGCATCAAAGCAGACGCTGCGCTGGGCATTGTGCTTTCGGTATTTTTTGGCGGGGGTATTGTATTGCTCACGCATATTCAGCAGAGTGAGGTGGGCAATCAAAGCGGTCTGGATAAGTTTCTTTTTGGGCAGGCGGCGTCTATTGTGCGCGCTGATCTGTATGTGATGTGCATTGTGTCTGTACTGGTTATGGTTGCGGTTTTTCTTTTTTTTAAGGAGTTCAAGGGACTCATTTTTGATGCAGAATTTTTATCTGCACTGGGATTTTCCCAGCATGTGGTCGATCTTTTGTTAATGGGGTTGATCGTGCTTACCGTTATGGTGGGGCTTCAAGCTGTGGGGGTTATTCTCATCGCTGCGATGTTGATTACCCCGGCTGCTGCTGCGCGGTTTTGGACAGATCGGCTGCATGTGATGGTGCTGGTGTCGGGCATTTTGGGTGCGCTATGCGGTGCGCTGGGGGTTGGCCTGAGCGCGCTGGCACCCCGAATCCCAACGGGACCGGTCATGGTGCTGGTTGCAACGGCTGCATTTCTCGTTTCTGTACTTATTGCCCCCAGGCGCGGGGTGCTCGCCAGGTGGGCACGGCTCAGGGCAAATGCATTGCGGGAAAATGGTCAGCATTTTTTGCGGGCATATCTCGCATTGCAGATGCAGGACAAGGGAGAGGTCGTGTTGGCGGACCTCGCCAGGGAGCTTCAGTTGCCGCTTTACCGCGTACGTCGGCTTGCAAAGCGTCTCGCGCGCGATGGGTGGGTGAACCTGCACAATGGTGCGTGTTCTTTGACGGAATTGGGACACAAAGAGGCGGTTTTTGTGGTCAAGTCCCATCAGCTATGGGAATATTATCTGGTTTATCGGTCTATCTTAGAGGAGGATCATGTGGATAGATCTGCCGATGAAGTCGAGCACATTTTAACGCCTGAGATTATTGAACAGCTCGAATCAATTCTGGCACAAGAAGATATAAGTGTTGTTGGAGATATCCACAAAACGCACAGTGGCTATCGGAGGACCGGTCAAGATGAGTGAGATATGGGGACCATTTTGGATTGTGCTTACAGGCGCGCTGGCCGGGGCTTCGTGCGGTTTGTTGGGCGCGTATCTCGTGTTGCGCAAGATGTCGCTTTTGGGCGATGCACTAAGCCATGCTGTTTTGCCGGGCATTGTTATTGCGTTTCTACTTTCGGGTAGCCGCGATGTGATTCCGATGTTTATCGGTGCTGCTATATGTGGCGTAATTGCCACGGTGTTGATTGAGACATTTCACCGCAGGTGGCGCGTGCAAGAAGACTCATCGATAGGCATTACTTTTACAGCGCTTTTCGCGCTGGGGGTTGTTTTGATCACGGCATTTGCCGGGCAGGTCGATCTCGATCAGGAATGCGTCCTTTACGGGGAGATCGCGTACACGCCCTGGGACCGCCTGTTCTGGGGAGAATGGGATTTGGGACCGCGTCCGATCTGGATTCTCGGAACGGTATTTGCGCTTAATATCGCGTTTGTTCTGGTGTTTTACAAAGAGCTTTTGATCGCGTCTTTCGACTCTGAGATGGCGCTTTCTGTAGGCGTGAGCGCTGCGCTGGTGCATTATATGTTGATGGGAGCCGTTTCTGTGACAACAGTGGCTGCATTCGAGTCCGTAGGAGCCATCCTGGTTGTGGCTATGCTGATCGTTCCCGGCGCTTCGGCTTATTTGTGGAGCGATCGGTTAAAAGTTATTTTGACGCTGTCTGCGCTTATGGGCGTTATTTCTGCAATAGCCGGATATTTTCTCGCAGGGATTTGGAATAGTTCTATTGCCGGGGCTATGGTTGTGGTTATGGGTGTGCTGTTTGCGCTTTCCCTGATTTTTGCACCCCACTATGGGTTGCTGGGGCGATTTGTGCGGCAGGTGCGACTCTCTCTGAGGGTTGCGCGAGATCACGTCTTGTTAAAGTTGCTCCGCGAGCGGGAATCACAACGCGTCTCTGCGCTCAGTTGGGGTGATCTGGTCGATACGGCTGCGCGTTGGGTGTCTGGTATTGCGATTCGATCATTGATCTGGCAGGGACTGATCAAGCGGGAAAATGGGCATTTTTCACTGGGGGAACAGGGCGTTGTACACGCGACCAGGTTGCTCCGCAATCACAGACTTTGGGAGTCCTACCTGAACCAACTGGGGCTTCCGCCAGATCATGTACATGCCCCTGCCGACGCGCTGGAACACTTTACAGATGATCATTTGCGGGAAGAAATTCTGGCGGCATTGCCCAATATCGCAACCGATCCGCAGGGCAAGCGCATTCCCGATGGATAGGATGTGCTTGCCTGTACGTGAGGTTTATCTTACTTTTTGTGATGGTTATTTGAGGAGATGAATATGATCAGTCAATCGTCACAGGATTATTTGAAAACGATCTACAAACTGACACACGGGCAGAATCCCGTCGCTTCTGTGACGACTTCTCTCATTGCAGAGCACAGGGCTGTTGCTCCCGCCTCGGTCACCAATATGCTCAAAAAACTCGCCGCGATGAAGCTGGTGGAACACACGCCCTATCAGGGCGTTGTACTTACATCGACGGGAAAACGCATTGCCCTTGAAGTTCTTCGCCACCACCGTTTGCTCGAGCTATATTTGTCAGAGGTGTTGGGATTTGATCTGGATAAGGTCGATGAGGAGGCGGATCGGTTGGAGCATGTGATTTCTGAGGAGTTTGAAGATAAAATTGATCGAATGCTGGGATATCCAACAGTCGATCCTCACGGCGCGCCGATTCCGCGCAAAGATGGTTCGATAGAATACGACCATTATCTGTGTTTGGCAGATATTCCAGCAGGAGAAAAGGTGCTCGTCAGAC
>JAPOXY010000207.1 GCA_026706845.1 Gemmatimonadota bacterium | reverse complement strand
GCTCTTAAAAAACCAATTGGGTATTCGGCGATCTGTTGCACTCGCCGTCAGTGACAAAATCGGCAGTCCAACTCAAGTAGGACTCCTGAAGCCAGTAGTCGTATTGCCCACGCCTATGGTCGAATCGCGCGGCCAGTTGAAATCAATTTTGATTCACGAACTCATTCATGTGAAGCGATGGGATTGTCTGTATCGCTTGTTGGCAATGGTGGGCCTGGCGTTTTACTGGTTCAATCCCCTATTCCACCGCGTCAAACACCTGCTTTTTGAAGTTCAAGAACAAGCCTGTGATGATTGGACAGTAACAACAACTGGCAATTCTGAAAGCTATGCGGATACGCTTCTCAATGTGGCGACCCAACTACGCTCTCGTCCTGCGATAGCTCTGGGCATGGACATGGCGCGAACAACTCAGGTCATGGAGCGAGTCAACCGCATTATCACCCTGGGCGGCCATGTGTCTCCGCGCGTTGGTCGCGTATCGGCACTCGTGATGGCAGTGGTATTTATCGGTGGGGCGACAGCTATAGGTAGCCTGACCACTTCAAAGGCCGATCACAATGATCCAAAGGTTGTGTTTGAAGGTGGTGTTGCCGTAACCGATACCAGCGATATATCACAGCGACTAATTCCACTAAAAATGCGCGATGGTCGTATGTGGTGGCACTGCAAGAATAGTCTCTATTTACAGGATGGAGATGAGAGGCAAAAATTTACATTGCCGGAAGGTGGTTCATTCGACCAGATACATGCCTTTATACAAGCGCGCAATGGCTCGGTTTGGTTTGCCGGTATATATAAGAATAGGCCAATTGTTGCGAACTTTAGCGGAAAGACATGGCAGGTATGGGATTCAAAAACAACGGGCCTGGGAAAAATCGCCGCTGGATATGATTTTGCCGAAGATGATGATGGCGGTATCTGGGTTACCCAGAGCTTTTCAAACTACAGAGCACACGGAGGCACCGATCGCTTCAAAGGCGGAAACGGCGTCTTGCATTTTGATGGCAAAGCATGGCGCAACTATACCGTGAAAGATGGATTGATTCACAATCGGGTTTACAATGTGGAAGCCGATCCCAAAGGCGGCGTGTGGATCGCAACTCTCCGCGGATTGAGCCACTATAAAGATGGAAAATGGACCTCTCATATTGTCGATAGCGTGCCCATAGAGGGCGTGCGTAATGGCAATAGATACGATGGCCACAAGGTATATAAACTATTTTATGATCGGGAAGGCACGCTTTGGACCGTGCATGGATCGAATATTGGGCGCACCATAACGCGGCGCAAAGGGGGGATTTCCAGCTTTGACGGCACAGCCTGGACACACTACGATGCACATGATGGACTGCCTATAAATGCGTCTCGAAATATCTGGCAAACGGAAAATGGCGATCTGTGGTTTGGTACACATCAAGGTGACCAAAAGGTAGTAGAAGCCAGAGGCTTGATGCGGTATAAAGATGGAATGTGGTTGCGATTGACGCGCAAACACGGTATTCCCGGCGATTCTGTATGGGACCTGATTGAAAAAGGCGATGGATCTTTTTATCTGGGTGTTTCTGGGATTGTATCTTATAAGCCGCCTATCGATCACCTAACAACAATATCTGGTAAAGTGATCAATCAGCGCGATGGTCAACCCACAGCAAATATGGGAATATGGGTTGAATACGACGATGGCGAGGTGCATGCCGGAACCATGACAGATGAAGATGGCCGCTATCGCGTCGAAGTCACTCCGGGCGTATATCGCGTGCGAATCGCGTCTAAGAATGCAGCTGAACCCGTGACTGTTGAAGCAAAGTCCGAGAGTAAAATTGAAGATGTCGATCTGCTCTTGCTCAACTCGCGCCGCATCTCTGGTCGTGTAATCGACACGTCTGATAATCCGATTGCCAATGCTGTCGTAGTGATTTCCGATGAGCCCTCAAAAGATCAACGCCTATCTCCCCAGATAGTAACTACAGATGCCAATGGAAAATTTGAAGGCTGGCAAGTCTCGGGACCGCAGGCTACCTTTGAAGTCGCAGCAAAAGGATACGTACAAATCGCGCGGGAAGTTGAAAATGCCATTGAAGGCCAGGTAGTGATTAGTCTCAAAAAAGGAACGACGTTTCGCGGTCGCGTTGTGGATGAGTTGGGCAAACCCATGGAATGGGCGTGCGTTGGTCCTGGACCACCACCGGACCCTGAAAAGAAAGTATATGTATTGCCCGTATTACCCTTTCAGCGCAATACATACACCGATGCATCGGGTCTGTTCACTCTAAATAACGTAGCGGAAGGTCACATCTGGGTGAATCATCCTGAGACCAGAATTGTGAATCAAGAGATTATGCCTGCCGATGATGTGATAGATATCCGCGTAGAGCGTTTGCGTTTGTATTCTGTTTCAGGCGTGGTGTCTTTAAATGAGGGTTCTGTAGAAGGGCTGGAAATCAGAGTATTTTCCACCAAACGCCCCTCTACAAGTGGACCGACTCGGTCCAAAAGGGATTTTATAGATGCTACTGGCGCATATCGTTTCGATGACCTTGAGCCAGGGGAATATATAATTTCGGTCAAGGCATCCATAGAATTGGAAATGGAGGAACAAACGATCATCCTGCATCGCAGTATTCAATCTCGGAGGCTGGTGATTGAAAACCGCGATGTGACGCTGAACTTTGAACCCCTGGGCGATGCGCGAATTACCGGTTTTGCAACTTACAAAGGACTACCTGTTTCAGGGATTTATGTAAATAGCCGTGTTTTAGCCGATGATCCCCCGAAATTGGTTTCAGCAGGCAGTACCCAAACAGACAAAGAGGGACGGTTTGAATTGCGTGATCTCCCTTCTGCGCAGATTGAAATTCGTTTTTCTAGTATCCCCAGTTCAGGAAAACGTTGGAGCAAAGTCGATACGGTTGATCTGACGGATAAAAAAGAATTGCGTTATCTCACCGAACTGAAAATGGAGGAACGCCCGACCTTGAGCGTGGGAGATATAGCACCTGAATTTGAAGCCAAACAGTTGGATGGGGCAACATTCCGGCTCGCAGATTACCGGGGCGAAAAAGCCGTTTTAATCGACTTTTGGGCAACGTGGTGTGGCCCGTGCATTGAGGAAATTCCGACAATCAAAAGAATTGCCGATACCTATCGCAATCAGGGATTAGAAGTCGTGGGTGTGAGTTTGGACCGAGAAGAGAAGGCATTGCGAGATTTTGTAAAAAAGGAAAAGCTGAGCTATGTGCAGGTATTTGAGAAAGAAAAAACGCGGGTGATTTCAAAATCCTACGGCGTGTGGGGGATTCCGTCGGTATTTCTGATAGATAAAAATGGGGTCATCAACGCGATGAAGCTACGCGAAGATCGCACCGAAGTGGCAGTGAAGACGTTATTAGCCACTGATCTCCAGACGGCTGGAAATTCGCGATAAACTTTTTATGCCGTTGATGATCATTTGAAAGGGAGAAGAATGCGATTCACAATGCGCATTGGACTGATTGCGTTGGCCTGCCTATTTGGTTCTGGCTTGTCCAGAGGCGCGACGACAATAGACTCGCTGTTTCAGGCGGCAGAGCAGCAAGTCGGTCTGGTAAGTCGAGAGAAAAGCATTCAAGAGTTCAAGGAGATTATTTCCAAAGATAGAGATTATGCCCCTGCATATAATGAATTGGCCAAACTGCATCTGTTGGACCACAGCGTAAATGGCCGACAGCGGGCAATGCGGATGATACAGCGGGCAATCGAAATTGCCCCCGACAATATTGAGTATCGGCTGACACGCGGAAAGATTATGTGGCATCAAGGCTTTCGGTCACGCGCATTCCACCAATTCAAGGGCGTGATCAAAAAGCATCCCAACAATACAGATGTCCTCAATGGGTTGGGTATGTTCTGGGTATATGAGTTTCTCAGAGTAAAAGATAATGCCCAAACCCGGAATTTCAGGGGATTTGCTCAGGAAGCCAAACAAGAAGCTATTCAGGTCCTGCGAAAAAGCATCCAATTGGATGGAACCAACCATCAACCCTATTACTTGTTGGGCATACTCTACTTTGAAGATAAATACTGGGATGCGTTCCATGCCCTGATGCAAGCCCTGCACGCGCAATATCCAGATGATAAAAATGCGCTCTTGTTCTGTGGACTTGCCGCCTATCAGATTGGCGAGTTCGATGAATCGCATGAATACTATCAACGCGCCCTTGACTTGATGAGTGTTGAAGAACGCGAGTTGCTCGAATCTATCGACCTGCTTGCCCCCAAAGAAGATCAGGCATCCCGCGCGACACAGACGATTGATGCGCTCTTGAAACGCGAGATGTTTTGGAAGCGTCAGGACCCACTCTATTTGTCTGATTTTAACGAAAGAAAGATGGCGCACTTTGGTCGTATGGCGTATGCAAATTTGCGATTCAGGCGATTTTCTGATGATGTTGAGGGCTGGCAGACGGATATGGGGAAGACCTATATCAAATTTGGAAGATATAGAAGAAGAAAAACCTTTTTCTTTTCTGTAGGAAATGACCCGTATAGGGCATTTCATAGAATGATGGAAACCTGGTATTACGAAACATTTAAGATTGAATATTGCGGGAATGGCAGTGATCGCTGGAGCTTCTGTGGTGGATTTGAGATAGGACAACGTGGTTCCCGTTATTACCCGGGCTACTTCGACGAAGCCTCGCATCATACCTTCCGAAAAACAGCCCAACGCTTTGTCGATCCTTACCTCAATCGCAAATATACCCTCCCCTATCAGATCGCCACCTTTGAAGAACAAAACAGGATGCGCGTCGAACTCAGCTATATGATTCCCAAAAACCAATTAACAGAAAATCCAGAAACGAGCAAGGTGAGTTTTTGGGACGGCGTCTTCTTCTTTGATCAGCAGTGGAGCGATATGTATAACTATCGCAAATTCAAGACCCTCACCTTGCCGAAGCCGAAGCCGGTACAAAACGCCGCAGCACAACATCGCAACGATCACCTGCTGATCTCGCGCACGGTATCTGTACGCCAGGACAACTATCACTTTTCTATAGAATTTATGGATCAAACATCTGGTCTAATTGGTGTGGCACGCGATGAGAAAACCTTCGTATATAACCAGGAGACCTTTCATCTGAGTGATCTGCTCGTCGGCAGCGATATTCAAGCGAAGAAAGCATTGCCAGAAAGCCGTGACGATCTGCTCATCACACCCAACCCTGTCCGAACATTTTCACCGTCTGAACCGGTGTTTATCTATCTGGAACTGTACGATCTCCAACGCGACGATTTTGGCAGTACGCAATACGAGATCTCCTACACCATCGGCAAGCCAGAGGTAGATACCCTGTCTCCGACCTTATTCGCATCTCACAGTCTGATTTCTACAATGGGAAAAACAGAGATAGATCTGCGGAGTGAACAAACAGATTATACAGACGCTCAGGGATTGCAGACAGATCGATCAGAGGATAGTGAAGGGAGCATTAGCGCCTTTGCCGACAGCTTCGTGTTGGGCGAGACAAAGGTTTATACGAGTGGTGGACAAGTCCATCACATCCCTGCTGAGGACT
>JAPOXY010000206.1 GCA_026706845.1 Gemmatimonadota bacterium | reverse complement strand
AATGGCATCACGAGACTCTTCACTACGACTCGCATCTACCACTTTTAGAAAGGGATCAAAAAAAGCTTCTGCAGCTTGCTCAAAAGTTACACCATCGTGTTTTATTGAATTTGTACGAGCTTTATTTTCATTCCAGACAAAGGTGATGTTGTGTAGTTCGTAGTAAATATCCATAAAACAATTTAGAGAATTGTATATACAATGTCAATACGTATTTTTCTTTGTATCACAATCCAAATTCTGATAGGAGTATTGGCTATGCAAGCCATTGAACGCCCGGTTTATCAGATAAATTTAACCGAGAAGGAAATCGCGCGTTTGAAACGGCGCGTGCGAACAGTGATGGCTTTTTCTGAAGCGGAGATGGTGGCGTTGATTCCCGATAAGACGGGGTTTCGATTTGTGGGATGTCCCGATTGCGATGCGGGTGCTCAGGAAGGGCAGTTGCGGTGGTCCATTAAAGATCCACATCGCGCGCAGTGTCGCTATTGCCAGATGGTATTTCCCAATGAGAGATATCCGGATAATCAGATACAGACAGTTGTTAACCCGTTGGGAGAGACGGTGACATATCCCTTTTGGGAAGATGAGACGGGTTTTCGGTATTACTTTCAGGCAAAGGCGTGGCGGGAAGCGCGTGTGTATTTTGCGGCGATCGCGGAAGATTTGGGAGAATTGTACCAGGCAACAGGAGATGCGATGTATGCGCGACGCGCGACACTAATTCTGGACGCATTTGCGCGGTATTATCCGGGTTTTCTGGTGAGTTATGATCGGGCACACGAACAAAAGGGATTTGTGTTTGAACCGCCTTATCCAAATAATGGGGGAAAGTGGGGGCGGTGGCGGCACGATGAAATGCCGACCAATCTGGCTATGGCTTATGATGCGATTTATACGAGTGGTGAACTGGAGCGGTTGGCCGATGCGGTTGGGATAGATGTGAAAAAGCGGATTGAGGACGATTTCTTTCGTGGAGCCATTCGGCAGGATAGATATCACGGGATTCTCTATACCAATGCGAGTCCCCATATCTATCGCGGGTATGCGGTGATTGGTCGCGTTTTGGGCGATCCCGAACTGGTACATGAAGCGGTTCGTCGCAGTATCGGTCTGTTTGAGCGTCAATTTTATGCGGATGGCTTCTGGCATGAAGGCAGTTTGGGGTATCACCGGATGACAATGGCGGGTATGCAAGTGGTATTTGACGCGCTGAAAGGATATTCCGATCCGTTGGGTTATGTCTCGGACGATGGCGTGCGATACGACAGGCTGGATTTGGAGCGAGATATTGCCATTGTGAAAAAGGCAAATCAGCTTCTGGATATTTGCAGGTATCCCGATGGGCGATGGATTCCCATGCACGATGCCTGGGCATATCGGGATAGTCGGCGGGTTGATCCCAATGTCAAACCGCTGGAACAATCGCATCCGACACTGCTGCCGGGTGTTGGGCATGCGTGGTTGGGGAGGGGAAATGGCGAACATCAAGTGCAGGTACATCTGCATTTTTCGGGGGCTTATGGGCATGCCCATGCAGATAATTTGAATCTGATGCTTTTTGCCAGAGGACAGGAATTGCTCTCCGATGTGGGCTATACCCATACCCAATACCGCAGCTGGACGGTCAGTACCTTGTGCCACAATACTGTGTTGATCGATGAAGAAGAACAGGAACGCTCCAACCGAAAAGGTATTATAGACGGCTCTCTGCTGGCGTTTGAAGCCGCTTATGACCCGGTACAATGGGTAGAAGCGAGTGGGGAGGGGGTGTATCCCGGACTGGCGGAAGAATATCGGCGATTGGTCATGCTTGTAAATGCGGGGGGAGAGGATCACTATGTGGTTGACCTGTTTCGCGTTCGGGGCGGCGATCAACGTGATTGGGTGATGCATGGGAGTGCGGATGGCGATATGCAGACAGAGGTCAATGTGCCTTTGCAGAATTATGGTGAAAATCTTTTGCCGGGAGTGAAAGTGCGATTTCCAGAACACGAACGCGACCAGGGGGATGCAGAGGGGCGAAATGTTTCGCTTGCATTTTTTCAGAACGTGTTACATAGCGATCGTGTACAGGATGCGCGTGTCACCTTTCAGGGGAATGATGCTGTTGCCGTGCGTATTCATCTTGTGGGAATGAAGGACAGCGATCTTTTTGTGGGTGATGCACCTTCTGTACGGCGCGCAGATGAAGATGAAACACTGATTGATCGATTTCGCATGCCCATGTTGATGGTTCGACAAAAAGGCCAATCGCCGAGTCGGTTCACGGCTGTTCACGAACCATTTCGGGATAAGGCGTTTATCGATTCTGTTGAGGTGGAAAATATTGGCGAGCGCGGCGTGTATATGAAAGTGCGCCACCGGGGGGTTACAGATCATATTGTTCTGCAACCCGGGACAGAAGTTTTTCGCATGGGCGATCTTACATTTCAAGGCGAAGTCGGTTTTGTGCGCGCACAGGATGGCGAGGCGCGAGTTATGGGTTTATGGGGTGGGGAGAAGGTGCAATGGCAAACCACTCGGTTAACAGGTGGTGGTATCTATACGGGGCAGGTTACAGATGTATTGCGAACAGAGGATGGTGCGCCGTACCATGCATTGGTCGTGAATGGTACGCCTGAAATGGGTGACATAGATGGCGTTGTTGCTGTGGTGACATTTGGCGATGGCACAACGCGCGGGTTGCGCGTTAAGCGCGTGGTGGGTAGGGAGGTCATTCTCAAAGACGATCCCGGTTTTCGCATTACAAATGCGGGAATGGCGCATTGCTTTTTTCCGCTTCGGGAGATTGAGGGCACAGTGCAGTTGCAGATTCGGACATCGGCGTTTGTGACCATTCGAGATGGGGGTGTGGAACAACGCTCGATTGGTTCGGGAGATTTTGAGATGAAATAGAAAAGGAGTTTTCAATGGCATTAAAAGTTGCGTTTTTGGGTTGCTGGCACAGTCATACGAGTATGCACTTGCGAGAAGCTGCACAATCGCCCGATGAGGTTGAGTTCATTGGCATGTACGATCTCGATCCCGAAGTGATTGCGATCAGGCGGGAGAAGAGTGCGGAAGAGGGGCTGGATATTCCCGTTTTTGATTCGGTTGACGCGGTGTTAAACAGTGAGGTCGATGCCGTTATTGTTGAAGGGCATGTCTATCAGAATTTGGATTATGCCGAACAGGCACTCACCGCAGGCAAGCATGTATTGCTGGAAAAGCCCGCAGGGGTCAATCTGGACCAGTTTAAGCGCATCCAAAAATTGGCGTCGAACAAACAATTAGTCCTCAATTTGGCCTATATGTGGCGTTATAATCCGGCTGTTCACGAGATTATTCGATTGGCAAAGCTGGGTGTGTTGGGTGATATTTACGCTTACCGCGGGCATATCCCAAAGCCCCATAGCTGGCGCACAGAGTTGGAAGAGGAGAACGGTATTTATCACGGGGGAATTTATTTTGAAATGGCGGGTCACCTCGTCGATATTATGGTGGCTTTGATGGGACGCCCGACAGATGTACATCCGATTCTCCGAAAACATTATGGCAAACGAACTGTCGTTGACAATGCGGTTGTGGTACACGATTTTGAACGCGGTCTCGGCACGATTGACATGGCCGCTATGCAGGTGGGTATGGCACGGCGGATTGAGGTGCACGGGACATCGGGAACAGCGCTTCACGCGCCCATTGGCTCCAATAATCTGCGTTTGTGTTTGGAAGAGGAAGCCGAAGGGTATCAGAGCGGCTGGCAGGAATTGGAGATTGAACCTCCCGATAGTTTTCCAACGCTGTTGCGGGAGTTGAGGGCGTGTATGAATGGCGAGAAAGAACCTGATTATTCCCAGGCACACGATTTGACCGTGCAAGAAGTGTTGTTGACCGGGTGCCAGGTGACAGATGGAAATGCCCTTTCTTCTGATCCACCTGAATAAAGAACACATAGGGAGGAAAAAATGGCAGACTACTCACATATTAAAAAGCCCGATTTGGGCTATTGCTATGAGTTTGCTACAGATGAACTCGATGCAATGTCCGAGTGCCTGGAGGCGCACGGGTTTGCGATTATTAAAGATGTGTTGCCGGATGAGATTGTCGAGAAGCTCAAACAGGCTGTGTATGACGGTACCGATCCAGACGGGACGTTAGAGGGCGGCCAGAGTCGTACGCGACATGCGTGGATCGAATCTGGACCAGGTGCATGGGAGCTTTTGGAATACCAGCCGTTTATGGATATACACCGGCATTTGATAGGCACAGATGATATGACCGTCCATCGCTCTGCTGCGATTATCCGCATGTCGGGGTCTCAGCCGGTGGGGTGGCATACGGATTGGTGTGGATATTCCGATAAAATTTTGAACTCGGGCGATGTGTTGAATCGCGGACTCTGGCCGTCGGGCAAGTGGTTTTATCTGACGGGATCGCGTCCAGTTCACGGCGGTCTGTGCGTGATCGAAGATTCCCATGTGGAGGGATGGGAAGGCCCCGAAGGATTTAAGTTGACGGTAGATCGGCGCTCGTTTTATCCTGAAGGCGAGGAAGAACATCGCTACGCGGGGTTTGATATTCCGGGGTTAGTGCCCCTGTTCACAAATGGGGGAGATATGATTGTGTTTGCCCACCGCACGTACCACGGGGCATTTCCCAATCGGTTGAATGAGACGCGCCTTTCGTGCGCGATTGGGTTTAGAGATCGCAATCACAGAATTGATATTCCGTGGGAGATACCGGAATCGGGCCAGTGGTTTTTGAAAAATATTCCGGACCATTTGAAGCGATATACCGATGGGTACACGAGTATTGATATCGGTTGGCGGGGGTCGCAATGAACGCATTTACACTCTGGGCTGGTGGGGATGCACATGTGGGAACGGATTTGCGGCGGGGGCGAAAGAGTTTGGAAACTGCCATTTTGCAAGGAGAGCGAGATTTTGAATGGGATGTGATGCTCGATATTGGCGACCTATCCGGCGCGCAGGAACCGCCCGACGATGAAGAGGGCGAGGAGGTGGTTCGGCAATACAGTGTATCGACCCAACATCCGCGATCGCATTTTTACAATATCGTGGGCAATCACGATGCGAGTGGTCCTGAAGAGGAGACCCAGTGGTGGTTTCAAAAGTGGGTGGATCCGATGGGTGTGAACTCCGAATATTCGGGTGTTTATGCCGATCAACGACCGTATCCCGTAACCGGGCAGTGGGATCGGTATTCTTTTGAGGTGGGTAATATCCTGTTTTTGTGTATGGGTGATCGCAATGACGGTGGGCCGCCTGTAGGGCGGGGAAAAAGGGGTGGTTATCCCGCAGGTGCAGTCACGCAGGAGACATTTGAATGGTGGCGCAATATGGTGCTTTCCCATCGGGATAAAATTATCATTTCCGCACATCACCACATGCTAAAAGAGACGACGGTCGCTTCACTCGATTGGGTGGGGGTAGATGAAGGCTATCACGGTCGGTTTGACGATGGCGCGCCTATTGGGGCTTCGTATCTCTACTGGGTGGGTGGCAAACCAGATAGCGGACAATTTGAAGGTTTTCTGGCAGATAATCCCGGTGTTTGTGATATCTGGCTGGGCGGGCACACGCATACAAATCCCGAAGATACGACGGGTGGGCGTTCGCATGTGGAACAGAAGTGGGCCGCGACATTTATTAACGTCGCTGCAATTTCAAAATTTCACGGGCAAAAGAACGTGCCGATGAGTCGCGTTTTGACTTTTACCGAGGGATGCGATTGGGTAGATGTAAAATGCTATTTGCATTCCGACCATTTCGCACCTCAGGGATGGTACGAACCTGCACGGCGAACCGTGTCTCTGAAGATGCCCTTTTCTTTTTAGGTGCTCGACCATGCCCGATCCTCTGCTCGTTCTGACCGCGACGGCTTATGAGCAACAGCGTTTACGCGATAGCCTTCAACAGGCGACGACACAGCGCTGGGGACATCGCGTCTGGGTTCGCGGTATGATCGGCATCAGGCCCGTTGTCCTTGTTGAAACGGGTATTGGGGCGGTCAATACGGCGCAGGCTCTAACTGTTGCACTGCAAGAAATCGATCCCGAACTCGTTCTGCAAATCGGTATAGGCGGTGCTTATCTCGGTAAGGGCTTAAACGTAGGCGATCTCGCACTTGCGACCGAGGAAAACTATGGCGATTTAGGCGTCATCACACCTGCTGGCTGGTCTCCTGCTGATGAGATCGGTATTCCCGTCCTATCGACCAATCGCGATTATTACAATACGTATTCTCTCGACCCCGCGCTTGTCGCCAGGGGGCAACACATACTCGAACAATTGGGCGAATGCGTTGTGCGAGGTCCTTTTGTCACGGTGCAACAGTGTACAGGGCGCGAGGATATTGGGAATGAATTGGCAGCGCGTTTCAATGCGATATGCGAAAACATGGAAGGCGCAGCCGCGGCGCATGTCTGCACCCTTTACGCGGTTCCATTTCTCGAATTGCGCGCTATTAGCAACCATGTGGAAGACCGCAACAAAGACGCCTGGGATATTCCACGCGCTGTCCAGCGTGCTCAAATAGCAGCGCGAAAATTCGTCGAAGCCCTATGATATGAGGTTCATCATGTCCCGTATTTCTCTCGGTTATTCTCCGTGCCCCAATGACACGTATATTTTTTACGGTCTGGTTCACGGAAAAATTGACGGCGCGCCCAGATGCCGCGAGATTCTCGAAGATATCGAGACCCTGAATCGCATGGCTATGGCAGGTAAATTGGATATGACCAAAATATCATTCCATGCGCTTGCATTTATGCGCGATCGCTATTGTCTGTTGCATTCGGGAGGGGCATTGGGGCGCGGGTGTGGCCCACTCGTTATCGCGTCTGACTCCCTTGATCCGCGCGATCTGTTGGGCAAACGTATCGCTATTCCAGGGAAGCTCACTACGGCCGCACTCTTGCTGCGCCTCTTTAATCCCGCGGTCGACGACCTCGTCGCGATGCCTTTTCACGAGATTATGGAGGCTACGCAAAGAGGTGATGTTGATGCGGGTGTGATCATCCACGAATCGCGATTTACCTATCCCGATTATGGTCTGCACAAAGTCATTGACCTGGGCGAATGGTGGGAGGCATCTACGGGACATCCCATTCCGCTCGGGGGTATTCTCGCCCGACGCGATCTCGGCGTAGAAATAATTCAACAGGTTGATGTATCTCTTTGCGCCAGTGTGGAATATGCACATTCAAATCCCGATACAGTTAAAAATTACATCCGCGAGCACGCACAGGAGATGGACGAAGCCGTGATGCAGCAGCACATTGATCTCTACGTCAATGAATACACATTGGATTACGGCGCAGATGGTGAGGCCGCACTGGTCGATCTTTTTGCGCGTGCAGAAGAAGCGAGTATTGTACCGCGGTCCGATCAACCGTTGTTTGTGAGCTGAAAGAGGATACAGCTATGAGTATATTAGAAAAGAGCCTGTGGGTAAGCCAGCGGATTATGGGTGTGGTTTTTCTGGTGGCTGGCCTGACTAAGATATGGGATCCTGTGCTCTTTTTTTGGGAGGCTATGATGCCTGCCCAGATTTTTGTCGGGCGCGAGACAGTGGAAATGGTCGCCAAATTGGCTCTGTTGCTCGGTCCACTGGAATGCCTGGTGGGTCTCGCGCTTCTGGTCGATTGGAAGCCGCGTCTCGTTTTGCCTATAGGTGTGGTGATGATGGTTTTTTTTCTTGCGATTACCGCTCATGCATGGCATCGGGGAATGGGGGAGAGTTGCGGGTGTTTTGGCACTCTGGTGGATCGCTCGCCGGTTGAGGCGATGGTGGAAAATTTTCTCATGCTGGGGTTGTTGGTCTTTTCCTGGTGGGGCCTGCGTCGGCGGTCTGTTGCGCTGTGGGCATGGGGGAGAAGGGTAGTCCTGGTCGGCGGATTGGTTGCTCTGACCGTGCTGGGGTTCAGGTATATGCCCGAGCGCGATCGGTTAGCTGATTCAGACCTGCAAGTTGGTGATTATCTGAAAGGTTTATCCCTGTTAGATGTGGATATCGATTTGACGCGGGGAGCCTATCTAATCGAGTTGTTCAGTCCAAGTTGTCACTATTGCCAGGCTGCCGTGCCCAAGCTCAATTTCTGGGCTGCTGATCCAGAGGTGCCCAGATTGATTGCTTTGAGCCAGTATCCCAAAGATCATCCCGTGACCGCGCAGTTCAAAGTGCAGTTTCGACCGCGCTTTACCATCGCAACTATTTCTTTCGCTGATTTCAAGCGCTTGACCCACGGGCATGGCTATCCGCGACTGGCTTATATCGTAGATGGAGTGGTCGTGCGGGTGTGGGAGAGCCATGCCTTTCCCTCGCTTGCGGAGTTGAGGAAGTTGTAGAACATTTTTAAAGCGATTATATTTATCGCAGACCGCAGGAGAAGAGCAAACTATCTATTGAAAGGGATTTAACACATGTCGAAGCCAAAAATTGGGTTTATCGGTCTCGGGATCATGGGCAAGCCGATGGCCGGTCATTTGATGGATGCTGGATATGAACTCGTCGTACACAACCGCAATCGAGATGCGGTCGATGAACTTGTCGGTAAAGGGGCAGCAGAAGCGCACTCTGGTAAAGAGGTGGCGGAACAAAGCGATATTGTTATTACTATGTTGCCCGATTCGCCCGATGTTGAGAGTGTTGCTTTGGGCGAAGGCGGCATTATTGAAGGCGCGCACGAGGGGCTGGTTTTCGTCGATATGAGTACTATTGCGCCCAGTGTCACCACACAGGTAGGGGAGGTGCTCGCGGAAAAAGGTGTCCAAAGTCTCGATGCACCCGTCAGCGGCGGTGATATCGGTGCCCAAAATGCCACTCTTTCCATTATGGTTGGCGGCGATGCAGATACGTTCAACACGGTCAAACCGCTCTTTGACGTTATGGGCCAAAGTGCGATTTTGTGTGGTCCCCTCGGCGCGGGGCAAACCGTGAAAGCGTGCAATCAAATCCTCGTTGCCGTCACTATTGCCGGCGTATCTGAAGCTCTCACAATGGGGACTAAAGCGGGTGTTGATCCAATAAAAATCGTTCAGGTGCTCAGTGGGGGGCTCGCTCGCTGTGGCGTGCTTGAAAACAGGGGTGAGCGCATGGTCAATGGCGATTTTGATCCCGGCTTTCGCATTCGTCTGCACTACAAAGACCTCAATATCATCCAGAAAACGAGCAATGATTTCGGCGTACCTTTACCCGTTACCAGCGAAGTTTTTGAGCTTTTCAAGACCGCAATGGTCAAAGGCCGCGGCGAACTCGACCACTCGGGTTTGCTTACGGTTATTGAAGATATGTCGAATATTCAAGCGCGTACTGGATAGAGCTGATTAAAGCTTAAAAAAAATTGAGGCGATTTCCTATTGGGAATCGCCTCGTTTTTATTTAGCGATCACGTACACCCTGTAGGCGTTGGCAAACCTGCGATTTTACACGCGCCATCTGCGGGACCTGCGGAAAACAGATCGTAAATCGTATCGATATCTTTCTCTGTCTCTTTGCACAGGCGGCGGATCAATGGAGCGATTTCGAATTTCAACCAATAATTGCGGATATAATACACTACCTGCCAGTGATCTTTGGTCATCTCCTCAATGCCATCTTGTTGGGCCAGATCGCGCGCCACATCTTCGTCCCAACGCTCAGGCTGTTGGATAAACCCATCCTCATCCACCTCAATTTCTTTGCCTCCCAACGTCACAATCTCATACGCCATTCCGCACCTGACCTTTTACCTGCTGGTGCAATTGTACATCGCGTCGTCCGTGTCGTTGGGAAATATCGCTCAAGCCCTCGATCACAGTTTCAATTTGCGCTTCGGTATTGAAAGGACCCAGCGAAAGTCGCACAGTGCCCTTTATCGCTTTCGTGCCCAGGGTTTCATGTACCTTTGGCGCGCATTGCAGTCCCGTGCGCGTTGCTACATTGAACTTCACATCCAGCAAGGTGCCCACATTGTTCGCGGTCATCCCTTCGATATTGACCGATAGTACGGGCACGTGTTGTTCGAGATTTTCAGCGCAATACAAAATGGTCCCATCGACTTCGCGCAGGCCATTGACCAGTTGTTTGAATAAAGCCATCTCGCGTGCATGAATATTTTCCACGCCTTCGCGCTGCATCCATTTCTGTGCGTATAATAGCCCCGCAATGCCCATCAGATTGCCCGTGCCACACTCCAATCGCCAAGGATACTCGTCGAGGTGATCAGGATACTCCGACCGCACACCTGTTCCGCCGTATCGCAACGGTGCAATAGTCACCTCTCCGCGCACGTACATCCCACCAGTACCCGTTGGCCCCATAAGTGACTTGTGTCCGGTAAAACACAAAATATCGGCCTGCATCGCCTCCATATCAATGGGTAACATGCCCGCTGTTTGAGCCACATCAACGCAGAAAATTATACCGCGTGCATGGCAGATTGCGCCGACCGCTGCTACGGGTTGCACAGTGCCCAGTACATTGGATGCATGGGTCATCACCACGAGTTTCGTATTGGGTTTGATCGCCCTATCAATATCCTCGGGGTCGATAAAGCCATCTGCTCCAAAGCCCACATAAGTCGCCTCAATTCCGTCGTATTTTGACAGATGATAAATGGGGCGCAAAACCGAATTGTGATCCAGGAGCGTTGTAATTACGTGATCACCGGATTTCAACGTGCCCTGTATCGCAATATTCAACGCATCTGAGGCATTGTGTGTAAACACAAGCCTATCGGGACTGCCCGTGGCGCCAAAAAACGAAGCGAGCGATACCCGCGTCTCGGCAACCATAGCCTCGGCCTCTCGCGCCAGATCCGTGCCACTGCGCCCGGGGTTTACTCCGTATTTTCGATAGAACGCCAGCGCGTCTTCCAGCACAGTAGGGGGCTTTGGAAACGTCGTTGCCGCATTGTCCATGTAAATTAAATGAGACATGAGCTATCGGCTATTCCAGTACAATCGCATTGTTTACCAACTCGTGTACACCCGTAATTCTCAGTGGCATTTTGTGATAGCGCGCGATTTCTTTGAGCTGTGTGCGGCACTGCAAACACGAGGTAGATACGATTTTCGCATCTGTCTCGCGCATTTGTTCTGCTTTCTTTTTTCCAGAGACCTCCATCCGAAATGCGCGTACTGAGCGGAGTGCCGATAACCCACCACCACCACCGCAACACCACTGCGTGTACCCGCCATCGGGCATCTCGCGGTAATCGGTACAGGCTGCTTTCAAAATCTCTCTGGGTTCCTCGATAATCCCACATCCGGCAGCAAATTGGCAAGCGTCGTGATAGGTCACGGGATCGGGATTTTTGCCTGGGTCCAATTTCAGTTTGCCCGTGCGAATGAGTTGTGCCGTATATTCAAAGCCACTGGTAATCTCAAAAGGCAATGCACCCCACCATCGCCCTTCGCTGGCCATGAACTTCATCACCCGATACGCATGCCCGCATTCGCCCATTACCATGATCTTACATCCCAATTTTTCGCACGCGTCGATGTAGTGCTTGTTCTCGTACTTCATTGAAAAGTTATTGCCGGTCGTGAATCCGAAATTCGATCCGTCAAATGCCCGCGAGCTCATCGTCCAATCGGCGCCTATAGCGTGAAAAATTTTCGCCATACCCATTAAATTTTCAGCATATACCAGCACATCGCCCGATGGTGGCAAAAAGAAAATTTCTGCGCCTTCGCGGTCTAAGGGAATTGAAATATCCCGTCCTGTTTCTTCCTTGAGTTCTTCTTCGATAAATTGAATCGCATCCAGAAATGCCTCGGCTGACGCGCCTTCCAAATTGCCTGTTTCAAATGAATTGTGCGTGCCCTGGGCAAGGGATGGCGGCGTCAAACCCATTAAATCGACAAGCGAGCGACCAACGCGTGAGATCACCGAATGATCGATTCCCACAGGACAAAATGCCGCACACCGCCGACACGTCAAACACTCGTACATGCGCTCGGCAAATAACTCGGCATCGTTATTTTCAAAATCGGGCTTTGGAAAAATAGCGTTCCAAAATCGTCCCCAAAATGTCGTGTACTTTTTGTATAAACGAATCACCTGCCGAGAGCGTTCCACAGGATGCATGCGCTTATCGGGCTGCCCGTAATACACTGGACATTCCTGCGCGCATACTCCGCATTTGGTACACGTATCCATGTACAGGCGCAATGCCGATGGTTCATCTTGAATCTCGCGGACAAATGGGTCTGATTCGGCGATGCGCCGCATATATGTGCCAATCAGGCCTGTTGGAATGTACTTTTTTTCTCGTTCTGTTTGATCTGGCTTTTCCAATTTTCTGATTCTCAAGTGGTTAGTGGTTAGTGGTTAGTGGTTAGTGATTTTTCATCCTGTCCATCCTTTAATCCTGAAAATCCTGATCCAAATTCTCCCGCAAATGTATCGGATGTGCCCAGAAATTCGCGGCTGAAAAAAATCCCGCCGAGGTGCAACAGATGGGAAAATGGGATCACAATCAATAAGAGCTGTACAGCGAGCATGTGCCACACAAAAACACTTTGCACTTCAATAACTGCCGCTGTGCCCGTCAATAGGCGAGACACATAGTGGCGCAAGGCTTCGGATGAGACACCGCCATCTAATACTACGAGAAAAGCTGTGGCAGAAAAAAACAGGAGGATGAACTCCGCCAGATAGTCCCGAAAGTCCGTAATTTCTCGCACGCGCTGAACAATTATCCGACGCAGCAACAAATAAGTGCCCGATACAGTCATCAGTCCACTGCCGATCAATGCGATTTGCAAACAGATCGGGTCCAGGTCGAGCGGCAAAATCACGCGGACATGGGCAACAATTACCAGAAACAGCCCCAAATGGAGGGACCAAGAGCCCAACCACAGTATTTTGTCGCGCTTATAGAGACCAGTAAAAAAAACAAAGCCTTTTATCGCGCGCTTCCATTCTGTATTTTTTGAGCGCGGTCCGGGAAAAATGTGAATGGTTGGGCGGTACTGCTGCTTCCACACGCCATATACAGATCCCCTGGCTCGTGGCAATAGCTTGAGCGCGGGGTTGTAAAACCGCATCCACACCCATATTCGCACGCCTAACATGATGAGATAGAAAGGCAATGCGAAATAGGGCAGGCGATAGAGAACAAAAAATTCAAAGCCATTCATGGTTAGCGGAATCAATCCGTCCAGCTCAGCACCTCTTCGAGGGGTTTGCG
>JAPOXY010000205.1 GCA_026706845.1 Gemmatimonadota bacterium | reverse complement strand
GGAGAATATCGTGGTATATTACTACGTAAATAAAAACACAAACGACAAAGGAGATCATGAAGTCCACATTGAAGATTGCAGTTGGTTGCCAAGTCCTTCAAACCGTGTCTATCTCGGCAACTTTCTTTCCTGCTTCCTTGCGGTTAGAGAAGCAGAAAGGATAGGATATGGACCGGCAAATGGATGTTATCATTGCTCTCGTGACTGCCATACGAGCCGATCAGGGTTTCTTGTTGGAATTACTCCGCTTAGGTGGAGTGGACTTAACCCGTTTTGGTGGATAATAGCATAAATTCTCTTTTGATAAATAGAAAAAGGGCGCGTTTTAAACGCGCCCTTTCTCATGCTATGCTTTCACACCGTTTAACAAAACTTTCTGTCTCCTATTACTGTCCTAACTCAATCACGCCGCAACCGATACGTGCGCCAGCATTGCCCGAAGGTTGTGACACAAAATCATCAGCACCCGCATGGACGATGATCGCTTTTCCAACAATATCTATGTCTGAGCCAGTGTTCATCTCCCACAGATTTGTCGTCAGTTCAATTTTCCCCATGCCTTGATCATCCACAGTCATATTGCCAATGTCGCCGAGGTGAAATTCACCTTCTCCCCATTTTCCGTGTGCAACGCCAGTGGGATTCCAATGCCCGCCAGCCGATGTCCCGTCTGGCGCACTGCAATCGCCAGTTGTGTGGATATGGACAGCGTGTTCGCCTGCGGACGCATTAGCGAGCGAGACGACGAGCTTGATATTATCACCGATTTGTGTGAAAACCGCTTTTCCAGCCACACCGCTTTCGTTCGTCTCGCCGATTGCCGCCAAGGCAGTTTTTGTATCAAACACCTCAAATTTCCCATCCTTGACAATCAGAACAGCCGGATCGTAAACCGCATCGCCATTGGCATCAAAAGAAAACGAACCCAAAATCGTGTCCAAATTCTCGATTTGAGCCAATGCGTCCCGAATCGCGTGCGAATCAGGGGACCGGGCATCTGCAATCGCCTTTGCCAAAATGTGAACCGTCGCGTAGGACACGGCGGCGAATCGGCCCGGCGCGGCACCGTATTTCGTCATATAATTCTCAACAAAGACGCGATTGGCCAGCACATTGCCCGTACTGCTCCAATACGTAAAACTAATTGCCCCCTCAGCTGCCTCCCCGGCGCGTTCTACCTCATCCATAGTAAGCAGGGGCATCAGGATAGGAATACCGTGTTGTCCCCCATCGATCAGAGCCTGTGTTCGCCCTGCTGATATAGCCGAAACAAAAATCGCATCTGGATTCAACGCCACAATCCGGGAAAATTGCGCGGAAAGATCCATAGCGCCGGTTTCAAAAGTCTCAGTAGTCAGAACCTCGACCCCGTTCTCACTAAAGGCACTTTTCAACACCTCATCGCTACTCTGCGAAAAAACATCCATATTTTGAAACATCGTAACCACGCGCTCATAGTCCAATTTTTCCCGCGTCAGTTTTACACCCCCCGGAATCAGCGCATCAACAGTAAGGGCGACGCGAAAAACAAAATCGCCAATCGCGCTGAGGCCGCGTGCGGCCGAAGTGGGACTGATCGCCACGACTTCATTTTCCTGTGCAATGGGAAAAACCGCGCGCACCATGGTAGAAGTATAAACACCGAGAATAACTGGCACGCCATCTTCATAAATGAGTTTATTATACGCTGTAGTAGCGCCTTCTATAGTGCTCTGATCATCCTCGACAATAAACCTCAAAGTCATATCGCTCAGTTGTGAGTTCACCTCTTCAAGAGCCATTTCAAAGCCATTGATAAACCCCTGCCCAGTCTCGGATAACCGCCCCGTTTGAGACACAACCAGGCCAACTGATATGAGTTTAGACGTACCCGTCACCTGCGCCTGTCCACCAATGGGCAACGCAACTGTTGACGTATAGCCTCCATTGATCGGAATACTCGACCAGCGCCCCATCACAGAACCATCTTGAGAAGCGCGTGCCTGATAATATCCACTCACCTGACCGGATATCTCCACTGTGACGCGCCCCATATCATCGGTCATACCCGACCACTGATAATCGGGCATCTGCCCGGCAATAGAACGCGCAAACTCGACCATCACACCTGCCACAGGCGCATCATCTTGCGACACAGTCGCCACCACCGTCGCCTGAGACATACCCCCACCCGCTACGACCATTTTACTCAGCGGGCGTCCAATCTGTTCATCTACCCCGGAAGACTCCATCCCGCGCTCGCCACCACAGCCCCACATGAGACCTGCGGCGAGTACTAACATCATGATACTGCGAATCCTGTTCAACATAAGGTCCTCCCTGTGAATGAATAATTTCTCTCAAAAGTTCAGAAACGACACAGAATACGCCCCGAGCGTATGGATGTCAACGCGAATTTAACCAGCTAAAACGCACTGACCATCCGCACATGCACCATACCCTGTCCCAAACTCTCGCCCCGTGGCAATCCATAATCTATCCCAACTGCACCCATACGTCCATTTGCCAACAGACCAATGCCGTAGGACACGGGCCATGAATGCGTCCCTGCCCCTTCAATCCGCCCCGCATCGACAAAAGCAAAAAGCCGCGTTTTCGGACCCAGCAACCACCGCCATTCCACATTGACCCACCCCGCATTCGTCCCCCAAAACATCTCTTCCCGATAGCCCCGCAGCGATTGTGCGCCCCCCAGCCAGATGCCAGCAGACTGCGGCACATTCCCCTTTTGTCCCACCCAAAAAGCGCGCGCTCGACCAGCAACAACAGACTGCCTGCCCACAGGCAAAAACACCTGTCCATCAACACCCCACTGCACGCGCCGGACCCCATCTGAAACCTCGCCAATCTCTCCCCTGATCTCCGCTTTCCAACCGCCCATAGCATGCCCCCGTCGATCAAACCGAACACCTGACTCGATAGACCACATCCTCTCAGCCTCGAAAAATTCCAACCCCGAAGAATCGGGCAAAACGCGCCTGTGTGCAACACCGCCAAAAAACCGCGCGCCCTCACCCACAGAAACATCTGCGCCACCCCCAAACTTATGCGTCACATACCCCGGACGCGCAACCGTCTCCACAGCACCCCAACCTGAAAGCGGGCTATTTAACACATAGGGTTCGCGATACGACACATGCAAATTCGACAACCCCACACCCTGCCGCGACCACAGCGCGTAACCCTCTCGTCCCCCACCGGAAAAATTCAGAACATCGAGCGCGATCTCCCCGGTCAAACCCTGTCCAGACCCCACACCGAGCACCCCTTCAACGCGCGTGTGGCGCGACTCCTCTACACTGATCACAAGCGCCATCTCACCACCGGTAGATACGAGTTCAGGCGCATAAACTCGGTCAATAAACGGCAAATTCTGCAACTGCCTCACAAAAGCATCCACGCGACGCTGATCATAGACCTCGCCCGCAACAAACGAAATATGCCGCAACAAAACATCTTCCCGCGTCGTTTGATTGCCCTCAAAACGCACCGCATTGACATGCACCAGAGGACCGGGCGACACCACCACCTCTACCCGCGCCTCATCACCATCAAATCGCACATCTGGACGCAACGCGCAAAACGGGTAGCCCTGATCTTCATAAAAACGCAACAAATGATCCAACCGCTGGTTCAAATCGCTCTCAAGCAACACCATACCCTGCGCCAGACCAAATGTCATAAGCACATCAGATTGATCAAAAATCAAATCACCGCGCACATCCACAGACGCGACCCGCGTTCGCACCCCTTCAACAATCGCAAAAGCCACCGCCGCGTCGCCCGCGCGCATGGCAACCCTGGGAAAAGCCACCGCCACATGCCAGAATCCACGCGCCTGATACCCCTTCAAAATGCGGTAAACATCCTTCCGCAACAACGCCGAATCCACCGCAACCCCTGCCCGCGTAACCAACCACCCCCGCACATCGCGCGCACTTACAGACCGCGTACCTTCAACCTGCACGCGCTTCACAATCGCACGCACCTCTCCCCCCGCGCTGGAACCGACACAGGCCATCCAAATCGCAAAAAGCAAATACCGCCATATTTTTATGTATTTATCCGTATTCATCTGCACCTTTGCGCGACGGGCGGGCACAGGGGCACCGCCCCTACACTTGATTTTTCATCTGCGTCCATCTGCGAAAAACGCTCAAATTACTCGCGTTTTCTTCTGCGGATCAAAACACCGCCCGCATCTCCATGCGCCCGAGATGTATCGTCTGACGAGCAGGTCTTATGCGCCCATCGTACATCACCCGCGCCGATACATATTTGCCAAAACGGTAATCCATCCCCAACCGCCACGCCCAGTTCTGTCCCTGGCGATTGCCCCTTGCCAACCCCAAAAATAAGGGCACTACATCCGTCGCCCAAACCCGCGTCCAATCCAACCGCCCGCGCAATCGCCCGCGACCGGGCAAAGCGTAAATCACCTCTGGCTGAACGCCGACATGCCACGCGCGCAACACCCTGATACCTTCCCAATCTCGCCCACCCAAAACACCCAAACGCAAATACCATTTACGCGCAGACCTGAACGCACAGCGCAGCGCACCACTCGCACCATCAATGCGATAGGCAAAAGCACCGGCACCCTCGCGCGCTCTGTGCCCCAAATCAAATTCCGTCTCCAGTTCAAGGCGATTGCCAGGCCTCAATTTTCCCAACGCCCCACCCTGCACAAAAGATTCGGCAGCACCTCCGTAAAACGCCCGATTGACCTGACCGCGCACGCGCGCAGTCAAACGCAGCGATCCCCGTTTGTGATACCGAAACAAATAAAGACGCACCAATCCATCTCTGCGAGCACCCAAAATCCCGGCATCCGCATCAAAACCAAACAGATCCCAGGGAGCCGCGTGCCTTGTCCCAATCGCAATCTGTCGCTCTGCGCGCAACGACGCATCCAGCGCAACAACGGACAAAAAGTGCTCATCTCCAATCAAACGCCGAAAATCAATCTCCAGACGCATGCCCAGCGCGCCATCGCGTGCAGGGGCAAACTGCCCGTAATCATAAACCCGCACATAATCGCCATCGACATCGGGCACAAACTCTTCCACATCTCGCAAACCATCGCCATTGGCATCCTCCCAAATATATTCTCCCAACCCGGGCGCCACCTCGACAAAAATGGGCTGACTGACCCGCGTACTCGAAACACGATACGTTATCTGATGTGACGAGCCGGGACGATTATGCCCCAACCGCACGCGCCCCAGATGCGTCGTCGTCTGCTGACGTTCGCGCCCGATCTGAATTTCTCCGTGCGTATAAGAACCCGAAAAAATCCAGCCCCTCCAATTTGTCACCTGTGCCCTGTGGGTATGCAACCAACCGCGCAAACTATCCTGCCACACCGTTTCTCGCTGCCTGAACTTCCGGTATTTCAACTCCGATACCCACGACCAATTTCGCCCTTCGCCAATGCCCAGGTGCCACACCAACTCCTGTTTGTCAATGCCCTCGGGCAAAACGCGTGGACGCGCCGCATAAAAAAGCGAACTGCTACCCACCCCATCGCCCACCCCATTTTCCAGCGAAAAACGGAACCCTGGCACAACCTCCCCCATCGACACTTCAACCTGTCCCTCGTGCCGGCGCATCCCGCCGCTATCGCGCCCGAGCGACTCATAGCGATACATCCCCACAGGTGAACGGATCCCCACACTCTTCCGATCCGTTCGCACAACACCCACATGCTGCCCGTATTCCCCGGTAATAGAAAGTGCCTTGCCCAAATCCCAACGCACAGCCACCTCGCCCTCGCGTTGGGCAGTTCGCGCAGTATCGGCTTGCCAACCCCATCGCCCGGCAGCCCGCCCCCTATCCAATCGCTCAAATGCTTCAAAATCGGCCCCAACCTGGCGAAACCGACCCGTGACTTCAAAATCGCGCCCTGTCCACGCGCCGTCCATGCGAACCCCGCGCCCACTTCCCGAATCCCGATCACTCAGGGCAACCTCCCCAGAAACGCGCGCATTTGACCACGGCGTGTACGTCGCGTACACCACCCCCAACTGCCGCTGCACCGCAGTAGGTCCGGGCGATAATGCGGAACGATCAGACTCTCGAATCAGCGTCGTCCCCACAGACATCCCCTCAGCGAGCGACATGCGGGACTCCATACCCATCAGCCGGCTTCTCATACCGGCATCAATCACCTGATACTCCACTGTAACGCGGCTCTCGACCCCAATTGGTATCTCAGGCATAAACGCCACATGCCCGCGCTCGTAATCAATCGTATAATCTGCCCCATCCCCGCGGGTGAGCAATCGCCCATTGAGATACACGCGCTCAGACTCCGGCACAATTTGCCCCCTCAACCCACCACCCGACAACGAATAAGGTCCCTGAAACCCTTCAATCGTCACCAACCGCCGCGTTTCCCAACGTCCCCGCGACACCGCCCCAAAAGCCGCAACTTGTCCCTTCTCTCGATAGGCCAACACGCGCGCACCCTGCAACTGCCTCCGATAGCGCCCAAACACAGTCTCGTCAAACGCCACATCGAGATCGCCGAGCGTGGCCGATACCTGGTCGGAGTCAACCTGAAAAAACACGCGATCTAATTCCTGCAACCGCTTTGATCCTCCCTGCTCCCCTACTGGCAAATTGCGATCGGACAGCACAGCCAATAAATTGACCCCCTCGGCGACCTCGCCCGAAATACGCAACTGCAAAGCCTGATGAACCGCGTGTTGTGATCCTGCGGTCACAGAAATACTCTTATGACCACCAATCGTCAACTTCTCCTCCTCATTCCTATCTCGCACAACAGGCGGAGAAAACACGCGCACAATCGGTTGATCCCCACTGCCTTTCCCCGGTTGAAACTGGCGACGCTGAACCACAGGTGCAGTTACCAGAGGACGCTGCCTAAAACGCACCACAATCTCCACACCCCGCGCAACATTTCGCAAAAGCGTCAGCAACGCGCGATCTGCATCCACCACATAATCCCGATCCCGAACGAGCAACACCCCATCTACCCAAACCCGTTCACTCTTCGCCTCAATAGCGCGATCGGAAATCGAAAAAGGCCCGCGGCTTCCATCTGCTTGAAACACCCGTTCCCCATCGAACAACGTAAACTGCTCTGGCACGGGCAGCTGTGCGTACGCCTTCACGACACAGATTAAAAAAAATACAATGCCCCGAGCAATACGAAGGGTGTTAAAACTCATCTCTCATGTCTCGTATGTAAAAAAAACAGGACATCCCGCCCCCGCGGAATATCCCGGCCTTTTCCCATTTCACACTTCCTCACTTCACCCTTGAAACCTGTAATTGCAACTTCTGAATGCGCCCATTGCCCGAATCCAGAACGAACAACCTGCCAGCGCGTCCAAGTGCGACACCTCGGGGAAACTGAAATGCCATCGCCCCCTTTCCCGGATCGGGACCGCCCAAAAATTCTGCAACACTGCCAGAATCGAGGTCAAACACCACAACGCGATGGTGGCCCGTATCCGCTACAATCAGCGTCCGCTCTGGCCCCATACACAGCGCAGAGGGCTGCAATAAAACATCTTCGCCCATCGTCTTTTGAAAATTGCCAAACCTGTCGAATACCGCGATCCGATCATTCTCGCTATCGCAAACATAAACTGCCTTGCGCCCTTCTATTGCAATCCCCAAAGGACGCCGCAAATTGCCAGCCCCATACCCAAAACCGCCAAAACTGCGATCAACGCGGCTATACGTATCGATCTGCACCAGTTGATCGGCATCGATATCGCTCACCAAAATCTCATCTGCATCCGACACGGCAATACCACTGAGCGTCCCCAGATCCACAGAACCAGCAGCATCCGTACCCCCAATCACCGCCAAAAGACGCAAATTGAGATTAAACACCTGAATGCGGCGATTCCGGCCATCGGCCACATAAATCTCCAGCCCCTTGCTCGCGGCAATACCACCCGGTTTGTTAAATTGCCCATCTTCCCAGCCCGGTCCACCTACCGCCCGCAAAAAAGTTCCCGTTGAAGACAATTTTTGGACGCGATCATTTCCCGTATCCACCACAAACACATTGCCCGACGTATCCAGAGTCAACCCCTCGGGATTGAGAAATTGCCCATCGCCACCCCCGACTTCGCCAAAAACAGCCTCAAAGCGAAACTCGACCTGCACCTCTGCCCTGGCCGTGCCAATACAAGCAAATACAATCAGGATGCAAAAAATACGTCCCATAAAATTCATCCCTCTACCGCTCAGCCCGAAACACTTCGGCCCTGTCGCTTATACTTTTCGAGCAAAGTCTTGAGTTCTTCAACGACCTCGGGATATTCTGCATAACGGTTAAATCGCTCAATCCGATCGCGTTCGAGATCAAAGAGTTCGCCCGGATGATCGTGAGGCACATACCCGCGTTCTTCCACAAACCAATCCGGTTCTTTACTATCATCCCCATTGGGTGCATCAATCAACACCCAGCGGCCCTTCCGAATGGCGAACTTTCCCCGAATGCTGTGATGCACAGTCGCCTCCCGGATGGGCGTATCAAAAGACTCATCCAAAAGCGCGGGCAATATATTATAACTATCTTCACCCATATCCTCCGACAAAGACACGCCAGTTATCGCCGCCACCGTAGCCATAAAATCGGACATACAAATCACCTCATCGCAAACCCTGTCCCCCTCAATCTGACCGGGCCACCTGGCAACAAACGGAACTCGATGCCCACCTTCCCACACATCGCGTTTCAACCCCCGCAAGCCATCCATACTGTAATGCCCGTATTCCTGGACCCGTCTATACGCAAAACTTTCCGGGCCATTATCGCTGGTAAAAATAATCAGCGTATTCTCGGCAATCCCTCTTCGATCAAGAGCCGCCATCACCTCGCCCACAGTCCAATCCACTTCACACACAAAATCTCCGTACTCACCCGCCTCGCTCATACCCTTAAACTCATCTATCGGAACAATAGGCGTATGCGGCGCAGTCAGCGGAAAATACAAAAAAAATGGTTGCTCATCCGCCGCCTCAATATATTGAACTGCGCGATGGGTCAACTCGGGCATCACCGCCTCGAGCGACCATCCCGGCGCCATTGGCCCGGGCGATCCAAACATCTCCTCGGGCTTCTCCTCAACCGGCGCATCCACTAACTGATCGTTTTCAAACCAGGTATAAGGCGGAAAATTGGGTACATCATCGCCAAAATAATAATCAAATCCACATTCTACAGGACCACCAGTAACCGGCTTACTAAAATCGATATTCCCGGCCAATTCATACCGCTGATCCCTACCCATCACCCCGTATTCCGCGCCTTCATAAGCCGCACGTCCATCCTTTGTCTCCCAGTTCCATCCCAGATGCCACTTCCCAATACAGGCCGTGCGATATCCCTGATCTCGCAGCAATGTCGCCACCGTCTTTCGCCCCGGATCAATCAAAGGCGGATCCCAGGGCCACAACACACCACCTTGCAACCGGGTGCGCCACGAATACCGCCCCGTAAGAATCGCATAGCGCGACGGCGTACAGACACTGGACGGCGCGTGGGCATCGGTAAAACGAACCCCCTGTGACGCCAACCTGTCCAGATTCGGCGTTGGAATTTTAGACTCTGGATTCTGGCACGTCATATCTCCATAGCCCATATCATCAGCCAAAATAAAAATGATGTTTGGATTGGACCGCGTCATCTCTTCACCTCAAATCTTCAAATTCGCCTGAATACTCGCCACTGCCCGCTCGACATCTTCTCGATGTCCAAACGAACTCAAACGAAAATAACCTTCGCCAGCAGGACCAAAACCCGAACCCGGCGTACCCACAACATGGGTTTCTGATAACAACTTGTCAAAAAAGTCCCACGACGACATACCATTCGGGGTCTTGAGCCACAAATAAGGCGCGTGTACACCGCCGAAAACCGTCAGCCCAATACGCCTCAGCCCCGCCCGAATAATGCGCGCATTTTCCATATAATACGCAATCATCTCCTGGCACTCTCGCTCGCCTTCTTCTGTAAACACCGACAAAGCACCCAATTGCACAATATTAGAAGCACCATTAAAAAACGTATTTTGACGCCTGCCCCACAGCGTATTCAACTTACCCGCCTCTGCATCTTCTACCACCAGATCCATCGGCACAATAGTCCACCCCAGGCGCACACCCGTAAACCCGGTATCTTTGGAAAAACTATTGATCTCAATCGCACAGGACTTTGCCCCTTCAACCTCGTAAATCGTTCGCGGCAAATCCGCATCCGAAATATACCCGGCATAAGCCGCATCGTAAATAATCACCGCCCTGTGTTCTATCGCATAATCCACAAACGCCTGAAGCTGCGCTCGCGTTGCCACGGCACCCGTAGGATTATTCGGGCTGCAAATATAGATCAAATCCACCTTTTCATCCGGCACCTCGGGCATAAAACCATTCTCTTCTGTACACGGCATATAAACCAGTCCCTCGTACTGATCGTTCACCGCCTCACCCGTCCGCCCGGCAATCACATTGCTATCGACATATACCGGATACGCCGGATCCTGCACAGCAATCACATTATCCATACCAAAAATCGACTGGATATTCGCCGAATCCGACTTGGCGCCATCGCTCACAAAAACCTCAGATGCATCGAGTTCAACCCCGTACTTTGCATAGCGCTTCGCCAGAGCCTCCCGCATCTCAGGCTCACCCTCTCCGCCATCGGCATAGCCGCGATACGTCTCCACATGCGCCATCTGATCCACCGCATCGTGCAAACCGGCAATCACGCTCCTCGTCAGCGGCTCGGTCGTATTGCCAATACCCAACCGCATCACGGACACCTCTGGATGCGCATCGAGAAAAGTCTGCGTCCGCCGCGCAATCTCGGGAAACAAATATCCCGCAGCCAATTTGTCGTAATTTGCATTAATACTCGCCATGTAATGTAAATCCTTTCACGTCATAGTTCACCGATCAACAAAATATCGCGCAAAAAAATATAGACGCAACGCCCAAAAGTCAAAGACCAAAAATACATAGACGAATAGACGAATCAACGAATAGACGAACCCCACCCATCCTCCCAAAGCATGTGCTGACATGATGTAAGTCAGTATCAGTATGTATTGCCATTTGTCTATGAACTTGCCTGAAAGACGGCCAGTTGTACACCGCTCTGTCTATTCGCGCTTTACATTGATTGCTGTGGAATCATTACATTTGTTTTTGAACATGTATTTTAGTAATTTCTAACACACACTTCTCCCTCCTTACATCTCACCCTTGCTTAAAACATGCAGGGGCAAGCTCTCTTATATCTCTCCCCTTACCATTCACCAGGAGTACGCATGGGATACACTGCTCAAGTGCGCGAATTTACAATGGCCTGTAACGACGCCCTGCCAGCGCATCCGCAAAACATGACAACAGAAGGCATCGCATTCATAAGACAAATGGTCAACGATGAAATGGACGAATTAATGGACGCGCAAACCGTCACAGAACAGGCTGACGCGCTCGTCGATGCAATTTACTACATCTGCGATTTTGCCGTACGAAACGGCATCAACCTCGACCCACTCTTCGACATCGTCCACAATGCAAACATGCAAAAAGTCGTAAACGGGAAAGTCATTCGCCGAGAAGACGGCAAAATACTCAAACCCGAAGGATGGGAAGACCCCGCCCCCAAACTCATCCGGGAAATGACCCGCCAAGCGCGTGAAGGTGGATTTGACAAAAAATAGCCCATCCATTTTCAGGACGGGCTGTTTTGTTAAGCAACCAGGAGCATACCGGTATCCGGGCTAAGCATACCTGTATCCGAGTGAAGCTTACCTGTATCCGAGCCGAACTCCCCTGTATCCGTTGCCGAGCTCCTCTATATCCGTGCCGAGCTCCCCTGTATCCGTCTCCCTCCCATCCGCGCTTAACTCCCCCCCATCCGTGTCGAGTTCCCACCTATCCGCACTGAACTTCTCACCTTTTGCTCTATATTCTCCAATACGCGGAGTCCCCAGCTTAGCGATTGGTCAGTTCAAACACGCTATTTTCCAGCCAACGCTTAAACGCTTCATTCTGGGAATACTGCTTGTAAAGTTCAGTATCGTCCGAGAGCAGAGCCATAATCGCTTTCTCCAACGCCTTATCGTGTTCAATGCGCGTATTCTGCTCATCTGAATGTTCTCGCGCATTGCGATAGGCACTATCCGAATCAACCATCTTCGGAACATCCTCGGTAATCATCCTGCGAATGCGGTCTTCATTGGTCCACGGAATATCCCCAAAAAGATCGTTGAACGACCGGAGAATATTGGAAAGCCGGTCCATTTCCGGCTCTGGCTTATGACCGCCACCACCTGTGGGCACCGGATCGATCTCGGCATCCTCATCGGACAGCAGAATTTGCATCGTCGCCTGTTTCTCCGCGCGATAGCTATCCATATCAATAGCACCCTCAATACCCAGCGACAAATCTTCAGTAACGGGCGTCGGCAACTTGGGAACGAGAAAATTCAGAAAAATGGAAAGCTGTTCCCACTCCACATTCGCGTAGGGAAGCACCTGAGACAAAAAGTTGTATGCGCGTACAAAGGCTTTGGCATTCCCCTTAAATTCAACCTGCCCATCCTCATCCAGTTCACTGCGATAGATCGCCACACACTCATCCAGAATGGGATCAAAAGCCCCACGGTCATCGCCCTTCAAATACGACGCCACTACATTGTGGACTTGCTCATCGGAATAAACCTGTCGGCCATCCAGCGTGGCCTTGAGATCGTGCAACTTGTTCGGATCGGTTTCATCCGCTAAAATAGTCGTGCGGTAGTAATCAGCAAAAGCATCCTTTATCATCTCAGCGTCATTGTAGAAATCCAGCACAAACGTATCGCGCTTATCAGGGTGGGCGCGGTTGAGACGCGAAAGAGTCTGCACGGCCTTAATACCGGAAAGCACCTTATCCACGTACATCACATGCAGCAAAGGCTCATCATAGCCCGTCTGAAACTTATCCGCGCAGACCAGAAGCCTATAGGGATCTTCCTGAATCTTATTGGCTATTTGCGATGACGGAAAACCGTTCAACGACGATTCACTCACCCTCTCACCTCCGTAATCCACCTCGCCAGAAAAAGCAACAATAGCTTTGTCCGGACTATTGCGCTCGTTCAGGTAATTGCGGATAGCGTGATAGTATTCAATCGCCATCTGAATACCACCAGTTACAACCATAGCCCGTGCCTGTCCCCCAATTTTGCGCGGTGCCAGCACCTGCTCGTGGAAGTGGTCAACCATAATCTCCGCTTTGAGGCGAATCGCATGACTGTGTGTTTCCACATAGCTGATGAGCTTCTTTCTCGCCTTTATTGTATCAAACTCCGGATCATCTTCTATCGTCTTGGCGAGATGGTAGTAGCTCTTTACCGGCGTATAATTACCCAGCACATCCAGAATGAAACCCTCCTCAATCGCCTGTTTCATCGCATAGCCGTGGAAAGACCGATGCTTTGTCGTGCCATCGGGCTGCGGCGATGGTGTGCCAAATAACTCCAGCGTCTTATTCTTCGGCGTAGCAGTAAAAGCAAAATAGCTCGCATTGGTCAACAGACGCTTTTGCTCAATAATCCGGTTAATCTTATCTTCAAACGTATCTTCATCATCCCCGTCCTCATGGTCGCCCAGAGCCTGCGCCATCGCCGAAGACGTGCGCCCGCCCTGGCTGGAATGCGCTTCGTCAATAATGATGGCAAAGCGGCTCCCCCGATGTTCTGCGCCAATCTCGTCCAGGATAAACGGAAACTTCTGCACCGTAGAGATAATAATTTTCTTTCCTTCGCCGATAAAGCGACGCAGATCGCCAGAATTTTCGGCATGCCCGACAGTCGCCCCCACTTGCGCGAACTGCCGAATCGTATCGTTAATCTGCCTATCCAGAATAATCCGGTCAGTCACAACAATAATCGAATCAAAAACCATCTCACCGCCCTTTTCCAGCCCAATGAGACGGTGTGCCAACCAGGCGATAGAATTGGACTTACCACTACCCGCCGAATGCTGAATGAGATAGCGCTGCCCCGCCCCCTTCTCCACAGCATCAGCCAGTAACTTCCGCACCACATCCAACTGGTGATAGCGCGGCCAAATTTGCGTCCGAGACCTGCGCCCGGTCTGCGCGTCAGCAGACTCCACCAGCAGAGCGTAATTCTCGATAATATCCGTCAAACTCTGCCGGGTCAGAACCTCCTGCCACAAATAATCGGTCTTAAGGCCATTGGGATTGGTCGGATTGCCAGCACCGTCATTCCAACCCTTATTAAAAGGCAGAAACCAGGACGACTTACCCTTGAGATGCGTACAGAACATCACCTCGTGTTCATCCACCGCGAAATGAGCCAAACAACGACCAATGCGGAAAAGTTCCTCCCTCGGATCACGGTCGCGTTTGTATTGCTCAACCGCATCTGCCACCGTCTGCTTAGTAAGGCTATTTTTTAACTCAAAAGTCGCCACCGGCAGGCCATTGATAAACAGCGCAAGATCCAGCGCGAGCCGCTTATTGGCATTGCTATACGACAACTGGCGCGTAACCGAAAAGCGATTCTGCTCGTAAAGCGCTGCTGCCCGACGGTTGCCCGGCGACGGCGCACCGTAAAAAAGCGCAATATCATGCGGCCCGTGCTTGACCCCATTGCGAAGCGCATCGACAATCCCACGCCTGCCAACCTCACTCTTCAACCGGGCGAGAAACCGGCGTCGCGTTGGATTATCGCTCTCCAGAGAAAGCGCCTCAGCAATCTCCGGCTGCGTCGCCACCAGAAAAGCCGTCAACTGCGCCAGATCCACGCAATACTCGCGGTCATAATCCTCGCGATCCCCATAACGCCAACCCGCGCTATAGGCAGCCGGACGCTCCCCTACATCACCCGTACCCGATTCATCCGCCCTACCAGCCAACATCTCGCAAATGCGATCTTCTAAACCGCGTTCAGTTGTATCAGTGGTCATCAGGAGGTTCCAGTCAAGTACCAGTCAAGTAAAATAACTATTGTATATTCAATAATTTACGAAAAATACGATCTCATATCTCTGCTCGTCAGTCAAGTACCAGTCAATTACCCATCAATTAACATAATTTGAGTAAAATAAATCAGTTAAGTAAAATTCACAGTTTCCCGGTTCCCTATGTGTCAATTACCCATCAATTACCCGTCAATTACCGAGCAGCAACTCAGGTCAAAGTAGTCATGGAGAACGTCTCCAGTCGAAACTGACCTTAAGCTCTCGCAACATCTCAAAAGTGTCTCGGTAATCAACACCGAACTCTCTACATACATTTGGCAGAGGAACCCTTTTCCTCACGCCTGGACTATATACCTCTTGAGTAACCACAACCGCGCTGTGAACCCTCGCGTAGGCCGCAAGCCATCCATCAGCTACGCCTGCGAACTCCTCTTTTGCTTCAAGTTGAAACTGCTCATTCCCCTGTACCCAGTCCATCATGTCCGTAAAAGCATTTACAACCTCTGGTTCCGCGGATGATACAAAAAGACTATCTGGTGCTTGATTAACCCACTCAGATAGTTGATCCTGGTTGTTAAGCATTTCGTCACGAACGCGATCAATGCTTAACACCCGCCCCTCGCTGCAATAATGCGTCAGACTATCCCAGAATCCCGGACAT
Organism: Gemmatimonadota bacterium; assembly: GCA_026706845.1. Lineage (NCBI taxonomy): Bacteria > Pseudomonadati > Gemmatimonadota > Gemmatimonadota bacterium. The sequence goes on along the minus strand of JAPOXY010000205.1, from coordinate 30,721 downwards.
AGATCTTGCGCGTAATAGAGGCGATGAGCCTGTATAAAAACACTTGTATCCAGCACGAACAAGGATGGAGCCTGATTTATCACACCTGTATCTCCATCTTGTCTCGCATATTTTCAAAAGTTTCTCCCTTCAGACCGGTGAGATTGTACGCTTCGCGATAGAGCAGACGGCCTTCTTTAACTGCTCGGAAGATTGCACTACCAAATCGAGTGCCAATGCGCCATTTCTGAGTATTCCAGAAATTTCCACCACTTGCTTGACTTTGCTGACTGCTGTGCCATTCCCTGTCTGTATATTCGTCATAGAATTTGAAAAAGGCAATCGGGTCAATCAAGCCGAGATCGCGCGCTCGACGTGCGGCTACGAGAGAACTCACTTTGAATTGACGTGCAACAGGTTGATAAGGATCGCTTGTCCGCTCAGCTGTAGGCCAAAAGGCTCGCAACTCCTCTGCTGGCACTAAAAATTCCGCCGCTACTTGGTCACAAAATCTCTCTGTGGTATTAGAATCGAACTTCAGATGTTCAAAACTGGATACCCCAGTCTCTCCAACAAAAAGATGTGCGAGTTCGTGAGCGAGGGTGAACATCTGCGCTGCTTTGAAGTCGGCATTATTCACAAAGACCAACGGAGCATACTCATCTACGAGAGCAAAGCCTTGAAATTCATCCGGATCGAGTTTGCGGCTTGTATTATTTCCCACAATGCCATTGAAAACCACCAGCACACCGGCATCCTCGGCTCTACTCCGCAAATGCCCAAGGGCATCAGACCAGGTAAATACAGATGCAGCCCAATCGTCAGTAAGTTGGAGTGCATCACGCATTGCACGGGCGACTTGCAGGGGATCGCCACCTATCTCATAGTTTCCAATGAAGCTCAGCGGTCTGGCACCCTCCCCGATTAACTCGTCGCGCATCCAGGACTGACGACGCTGCATCAGATAAATAGTATCGAGGAGATTGACACTCGGCTGCAGATCATCGTCTCGGGTACGAAAATCGGGTATTGGCAAGAGATCTTTGGGCGGCTCTGTTAAGTATAGCAAGCCCAGAGCGGTATGCGTACGCTGGGCAAGTTTATCTGCCTGGGCAATACTGATCCTGCCATCGCGTTCCCACGCCAACACGCGCTCTGGCTTCACCTGCATCTTATCCGCCAGTTGCTCGGCATCAATGCGCGCCCGCTCCCGCGCCCACCGCAACACAGCAGGCTGCAATGTTATTTGCAAACGTCGGCTACTCATGGGTTACAACCTCTATCATTAACCTCTGCTACAATCGTCACATCACCCAATTCTTCCATAGCCCCTTCAAAGACCTCCACCCTCAAATTATTTCGCGCGGCCTCACTATGGTTCTTCAAGTCTGTGAGAGTATATCCAATATCGGGACGCCCTGCAATAGACATCAAACGCGCTCTGTGGTGTCGGTGATCATTTGGCTTCCATCAAACAACCATCAAGCAAATTCCAAAACAGTAAGTAATTTTATAACAATGAGTTACAAAATTACATCTACTCCATCGAGTCATTTTTCGGATTTTCTATCAAACAACCATCAAACAAATTCCAAAACAGTAAATATTTGTATAACAATAAGTTACAAAATCGAATCTGCTCTGCCGAATCATTTTTTGGATTTTCTATCAAACAACCGTCAAGCAACCGTCAAACAAAGTTAAAAGATTCAGGCTCATAGTCAATCGAGAGCTTGAAAAACAACGTGACTTTGCTAAATCCTTTAATAAACTCTCAAAATATTCTAAAATTTATTAAAGGACAAATCTTTTTAAAACAAATATTTATATATTTTCTTTTTATATAATACTCTTTTTTAGACTCGTTTTCTTTAATTTTTATTTATGAAATGTCCTTCCTGGATGCGCTGTCTCACACATCGGAATGCACAATCCAGTCCTTCTCTGACAAAACATCAAATGCAATCTTAATCTGACGCTGTGAAAACTGCTTCTTTCTCTCGCTCCAGACGTAAGTGTGATTCACTATGTCGTCAAAGTCCAATATCTCCTCCCCGCTGGCGATCCAATGCACCGTAGAGAGCAATTCCAGGCCAAACGACGACTCGAACCCTTCAATAAGCGCGGAAACTCTTTCAAAGCGCGCCTGCGTTTCAGGTGTGTTTTCGAGAAACGCATGGGCATCTTCAAGCGCGCCTGGAACCAATTCCAATTCCTTATCGGGCGCATCGCCACCATCTGCATAGCCGGACACCAGATGTCCCTCAATGGCGTTCAAAACATGCCGGAGGTTCTTAGCATAAGGCCCATACGTGGCTTTAACGAATTTCAATCTCAACGGCTCGCCTGCGACCTGCATAAAATACATGAGCTTATGCACTTCCAGCAGCGTCACGAATGGATCCAGCAAGCCGCGCACATAACAGTCCATCAGCCCTACCAGCGCGGCGCGTCCGGGCGTCATCTTGAAAACTGCGTGATTGTCCATATAACCTCTATTTCTGTTCATTAAACAGCGGACAACTCAGCCGCTGCCTCGCGCACATCTACTTTGCCTGTAACCACATCGGCAATCAACCGCGTACGGTATTCACCCAGCAACTCAATTTCTCGCCGAGCGCGGTCAATGGCAGCGTCAATATCGGCGGTGGCCTTATTGAGATAGCGGACGATGACGGTTTGTTCGGCGAGGGGTGGGAGAGGAAATTGTATTGCTTTAATTGCTGCCGTTGTAACAGACACTTGATTAATAGCTGGCTTGCAGGCCCGTTGCATACTCCCAATAAACAGTGAAGATTTTAGTAAGTATTCAAGGTAATTCGGGACAATGACCTTTAGTGGCGTAATACGTATCAAATTCATCCCATGTAGCAGAGCACGTTCACCTTTGTATCTGGCAGAATTACCAACTCTCTCATAGCTGTTGATATGGCTAATGAGAAAATCATCTGGCTGTAAATAAAAGGATTTGATAACTGAAGATTCATTCAAGTAGCCCACTTTTGAATAAGTAATCTGACCTGTAGATATAGTTTCGATTCTTGAAACGGGGAAATCGGAGATACCTGTCGCCAACTGTTCAGCAGTAGTTCCATTCGTAAAGTTCTTCCCTATAGTTTTAAATCGCCTCACCTCCCAATGCGCTGGCACATCGCCCAGCCACTCCACACCCGATGGCTTGAGACGCACATCGGGATCAAGGCCGCGCGTGACTGCGTGGTGGATGACCGCCTGCCGATATTCCTCCAACAGTTCGATGAGCCGCTCTCTGCTGCTGATGTAGTGGCAGATGCGCTCGTCAGTATGATCAAGATAGCGGACGATAGCGGTTTGTTCGGAGAGGGGTGGGAGAGGAAGGGGATAGTTTGCCACAAATGCCTGTGGTACTCGTTGTTGACCTGCTGCTCCGGTCATCTCCTCAGCACCAGAATGCCGAAATTCTGCAAGGGCGGTAAGTCGATACAGAAATTGTGGTAAAACTGAGGGGCTCGATCTTAAAACGTGAAATTCAGTTGATCCAAAACCGATTACCGTAGATAAGGAATCAAGACACGCACCCTTGCCATTCTCAAAGCAAGGGGTGATTTTGGCAACGAGAACATCATCTCGTCTAAAATAAGTAAAGCCATTCCAAACACTGGAGGCAGACACCATCTTTTCATCTATTTTTCCGTCCGCCCCCACTCGTTCCATAGGTAGAAATATTACTGGCATGTCTGCCGTCAGAAATGCCTGCGATTCGGTCTTACTTGGATTCAATGATGCGACGCGCTTCAACCGCCGCACTTCCCAATGCGTTGGCACATCACCGAGCCACTCCACACAGGAGGATTTGTAGTGGGGATAGGATTTAAGGTTCGCGATCATTTGATTCTGCTTTGTATGACCGGATGTTATCAAGCAGAGTACGCAGTTCTGTTACTGACTCGGATGCCTGAATAAACTTCGAGTATGCTGAGTTAGCATTGTTAATTAGTTCGGTATAAGTGAGAACTCTAATACGATAAAGTTTCAATGAATCTTCGTCGGTTCTTCGGGTTTCACGATCCTCCCATCCCTGAGGCAGTCTGTCTACAATGCAAAATGATTCAATAAGGAGATGGCTCTCATTAGGGTCCTTTTTCAATTCGTTGCCAACGGCAGCAATGTACTTACGGATCTGAGACTCGATTTCTGTCTTTTCCAAAAGTCTCTCAGGCCTTTTTAGTTCGATAATCACATGTGCGCCGGAAACCCTACGGTATCTGATATCTGTTCTTACAAACTTATTTTTTTGGGTGACTCCATCCACGACTCTTTGAAGAGTTTGTTCCATGTGTTTATACTCGGTTGCGCGTTCCCAGGCAGGATCAAGAAGCCATAAGTGATCAAATATGTAATCCCGTAACAACGCTTCAATAACATTTTTGTCAACCTGCTCTCGTAATTTGCGGATTATACTGAGTCGTTCTTGAACTATCTCGTGATAACGAGCTGCTTCTATAGCATCAACATCAGACAAATAACTAAGAAATTCGTCTAAGTTGGACGCATCAATGGTTTCCAATTTCTCCAGGGCATAGTTCATCTTTAGTGACTCAAAAAGTAATACTCCATCAGCGTAGAAATTCTGTTTATGTGCCTCATCTACTCCTGCTTGATCGATAGCAGCAAAAATTTTCTTTGCTGGTTCTTGCAAGTGAGGCGGCCGTAATTCATCATACCACTCTTTGATATAGGGGTTGTACGTAATCGCCTGTTCTAATCCTTTCTTTTCTTTAAGTTTATCCGTTTCTGTCCGTATGTGCTTAATTTCATTATCAATGAACTTCTTAGTTGCAATATAGCGCGGGTCATCTTCAACAAGTCTTTGGCGACTGGAAGTGGCAATGTCCTCTTTTCTGTCTTCATCAAGAAAATCAGCGTAAATTTCTCCGTAGATGAATTTGCTTATCATTGATCCCATTCGGAGTTCATTCAAAATATCTTCCTGTGCCACTTTACCTCGTACAACAATCGTGATTTTGTTAAGGTTATCTTCCTGCCCTTGTCCGTCATCCAAATCGTTAGAGTGACGTGCGATGGCGATCCAGCCGCTAATTTTGTGTACCCCTTCTTCGGTGGCATTGCCCTTCGAATCGAAACGACAGGGGCGTTCAAAGCTCATCTTGTCGCCCGTGTCGTTATCCGTGTCTAAATTTTGGCAATATTGAGCATAGTCATAGGCGCCATATTGAAAAATAAAACGAGCTTTGTGAAAATAATCTCGGTCAGAAAAGTTTACCTCTTCGCCATTCACGAAGATACGAAAATCCCACTGCTCACCGATAATTCCAAATCTACGGGCAATTCTCTTTCTAAGCCCATTGATTGAAGCCTGTGTCAATCGCAGCTTCTTCAGTTCCGTAATTTTTATGATCGTCCCCTGTTTCTCAATGTCAACGTCAAACTTCACTTGTTCAGGTTCGTATTCACCTGGCGATGACGGGTCTTCATTCTGTATAGCCTTTTTAATCTCGTCTGAATCCATTAAAAAGGATTCGTTCTCACCTCCTTTTTTGAGGCTATAGACAAAGATTTTTTTCGCAATGGAAAACAAAGACAACTTCCCAATACCTTTTCTACCCATCGGTTTTCTACCACCAGGCGTGTGATAATCGGACGTATCCCCCCTCTTTTGATACCCAACATGCAGATACTTATCGTTGATGTCATCCACGTCCATTCCGTGACCATTATCGGTAACGGTAATCGTTTTCTGTGCAATATTGAAATCAACTTTTACTTCAGTAGCATCGGCATCCCAAGCGTTGGCAATTACTTCGGCAAGCACCGCTGGCGTATTGCTATACAGGTTCAATCCCAAGTGGTTAAGCACATTCAAACTGATACTCATTCTATATCTGCTATTGGACATTTGCTGCCTCTATAAGTGATTTGCCAATGGCTTCAGCCAGTTTGACCGGCACAGCATTGCCAATGTACCGCGCCGTTTTGGTTATGATAACGGGGTGTCCGAACTCTGCGAATTTGTAATCGGGTGGGAAAGTTTGTAACAATGCAGCTTCACGAACTGATATAGCCCGGTCCTGTTCAGGATGCCCGAATCGTCCAGTGCTGTAATAACAGAATTGTGTAGTGATGGTTGGCCCGGGCGCATCCCAACGCATTCTGCCATAGGACGATGAATAATATGCCTTACGATGGCAATCGTTGATAATATCCTCGTCCCAATCCTGCCATGTTCCTCCTGGTTTTGATTGACTAATTCGTAATTTGTTTTTCTCGGACAATGCCATCGAAATATGAGCAGGGTCATCGGGACAGGCTTCTCCGGCTTTAATCGCAGGCAAGTGTTGGATGAAGTCGGCAACAGTCTTTTTGTCTCCCATTGGGCAAGGCAAAGAAATTTCACCCAGCCTGGACGCTAATAGAACAAGGCGTTTTCTATTTTGTGGAACACCGTAATCCGCGCATGACAAAACATCATAGTCCAACTCGTAACCCAAGTCGTTGAGCATTACAAGAAATTCGTCAAATGCTTCGTGTTTGGCGAGCCCAGGAACATTTTCCATAGTGACTAAGTCGGGCAAGCCCTCTCTAATAAGACGAGCAAATTCCCCGACCAAAGAACAATCATCCGTTCGAAAATTTTGCGTCTTTCTATTTTGATTATGCGCTGAAAAAGGCTGGCAAGGCGCACAACCGGCCATCACCACAATATTCGCGTCCTTGTAATGTGGAGCAATATCGCTGAATTGAATGTCACGAATATCGGTGGTGAAAAATTTTGATTGAGGATTATTTGCCTCATATGCGTATTGGCACGACTGGTCAATATCAAAACCTGCCTTGACGCTAATACCAGACAAATCGAGACCTTTTGTCAATCCACCAATACCGCAAAAAAGATCCACTGCGTGAATTTTCTTTGAGTTATTTTTTAGTGGCATTTTATCTCCTCATCCTTCTTTTAGCTGTCAAACACTTAATTTATTTTACAGTGTAATCAGAGCGATTTCACTATGTATTTAGTATAGTCAACTTTACCCGCACATTCAAGTCCATCCCTGCCTGTTTTAAGAAGGGAATTGCATTCGGTAAGATGTTTACTCCCCAATAATCTCTGCCAGTACCCCCTCACTCTCTCGCTCCAACGCCATTATATCAGCGCGAATCTCTTCTCTTGACCGCATAGGTTGTGGCTTGTAGAAGTGGCGGGTAAAGCTGATCTCATAGCCAATCTTGACACTCGTCAGGACATACCATGCATCTGGAGCATAAGGTAACACCTCGCGGCGCAAGAAACCCTCAATACCGCCCTCGTCGAGCAAGGGGACCTGTTCGGTATCTCGCAACTCGCTGTCTGGCTCATATTCAACGATAACGCACTGGTCATTCACAGTCGTCTCTACCAGACCGCGAATCGGATTTGGCTCCCTATTGCCCAATTTGTGGACCCTCTTAATCACTGGCTCGGCGGCTTCGTCCCGGAATGCCAGCGACGTTTGCAACAGCTTTTTCCGCTTGGCGATCAGCTTAACGCCCTGCTCAGAAGCCTCTGCGGCAACCGCATCCATGAAACTGTTGAAATCGAGATGGGGACCGTTGCCCAAAGTCTCCGCCACCAGATCAACCACATCGGCGAGCGGCTCTTCCTTTGCTTCTCGGCAAGCATCCCGAAATCGCGTCCGTTGCTCTGGCGACAAATCAACAGCGAGCCGCAGTGGTCGTTCAACCGTCACCTTATAGTAGCCAAATGCCTTATTGGGAAAAATCTTCGACTGTTCCGTCTCCTCAAACGCGAGAAAAGCATCGCAAATGCGGCGGATGTCGTCATTGGACAACTCGCAGTTCTTGGCGCCCAGATTCTTACGCAAAGGACTGTACCACTCGGTCGCGTCGATAAGTTGCACCTTGCCGCGCCGATGCGCTGGCTTGCGATTGGTCAACACCCAGATGTACGTGGCAATACCCGTATTGTAGAACATATTGAGCGGCAGCGCGACAATCGCCTCCAGATAGTCATTCTCGATAATCCAACGGCGGATATTGCTCTCCCCCTGCCCGGCATCACCAGTGAACAAGGAACTTCCATTATGAACCTCGGCAATGCGGCTGCCCAGCGTGGTATCGCGCTTCATCTTCGAAAGCAGATTGGCGAGGAACAGCATCTGCCCATCGCTGGAGCGGGTGAGCAGGGAATATTCCGCGTCGCCGTTGTGAGCGATAAGAAATCGCGGATCAGATAAGCCGCTCTTGCCCCCCATACGCGCCAGATCATTCTTCCAACTCTTGCCATAAGGCGGATTGCTGAGCATAAAATCAAACTTGTGGGAAGGGAAAGCATCATTGGAAAGCGTCGAATATTCCGGACCTCCGACAATATTATCCGCTGCGCTGCCTTCGCCCTTCAGCAAAAGATCCGCCTTGCAAATGGCATAGGTCTCAGCATTGATCTCCTGTCCATAAAGATGCGTGGAAACCTGCTTACCGCGCTCCTGGGCGAGATCTCGAAGCGTCTCCTCTGCGACAGTCAGCATACCACCCGTACCGCAAGCACCATCGTAGAGCAGATAAGTACTCGACTCAATCTCGTCAGCCACCGGAAGAAAAATGAGATTTGCCATCAGCTTAACCGCATCGCGTGGTGTCCAGTGTTCGCCAGCCTCTTCGTTATTCTCCTCATTAAACCGCCGCACCAGCTCCTCGAAAATCGTACCCATCGCGTGATTATCCAGACCGGAAAACCGCACAGAGCCATCGCCATTCTCCACCGGATAGGGACTCAGATTGATATCCGGCGACAGAAATTTCTCAATCAGCGCGCCGAGAGCATCGGCATCGGACAAACGCGGAATCTGATTGCGAAACTCGAAATTCTTCAAAATATCCTGCACATTGGACGAAAATCCGTCCAGATATGCCTCAAAGTCAGCCCGAAGTTGCTGCCTGTTGGCGCGAGAGCGAAGATCGCGCAAAGTAAATGGAGATGCGTTGTAAAAAGCGTGCCCGGCAGCCTGCTTCAAAGCGGCCTCCTGCTCAATAACGCCATCCTCGTCCAGTCTGGTTCGCATAGTGAGAACAGCCTGCTTGGTCGGCTCAAGCGCCGCATCCAGCCTCCGAATCACCGTCATCGGCAGGATAATATCGCGGTACTTGCCCCGCACGTACAGATCTCGCAACACATCGTCGGCAATGCCCCAGATAAAGTTGGGAATGCGATTGACTTGGCTATCTTGCATTTGATCGTCCTCTCATTTTTTGCACATAAGATAAAAGCCCGTCCAACTACCCTTCTATTGGGGAGATTGAACGGGCTGATTGTGAAACCGCTTTTATTTTATTCTGTCAACTCTCACAACTCGAGTTTCGCAATATTTTCTCGCACCTCGTCGGCGGATTTTTGCAGGGCTGCGGTCTCTTCTGGTGTCAGACCAATTTCGATAATGCTCTCAACGCCCTGGGCGCCGAGCTTTATGGGCACACCCACAAAAAGATCGTGGATACCGTATTGCCCGGTCAGATACGCTGCACAGGGCAAAATGCGTTTCTTATCGCGCACAATCGCCGCAGTCATCTCGGCAACCGCTGAAGCCGGTGCGTAATACGCACTCCCTGTTTTCAAATGCCCCACAATCTCTGCACCGCCATCCCGCGTCCTCTGCACAATCGCCTCAATAGTATCACCATCGAGCAATTCGGTCAAAGGAATCCCCGCAACAGAAGAATAGCGAGGCAGAGGAACCATAGAATCGCCGTGACCGCCGAGCACAAACGCCGTCACATCTTCGACGGAAACATCAAGTGCCTCGGCAATAAAAAACCGAAACCGCGCAGAATCGAGAATACCGGCCATCCCGACCACGCGATGTGGTGGAAAGCCGGTTTTTTGCAACGCCACATACGTCATCACATCCAGCGGATTCGAAACCACCATAACAATGGCATTGGGCGCGACATCCCGCACATTCTCGGACACCGTCCCGACAATATCGGCATTCGTCGCCTGCAAATCATCGCGGCTCATACCGGGCTTGCGCGCAAGCCCAGCGGTAATCACCACGAGGTCACATCCTGCAAGCGCGCTGGGGTCATTGGTGCCAATCAGATGGGTATCAAAACGCTCGACAGGTGCAGACTCCGCCATATCGAGACCCTTGCCCTGCGGAATACCCTCTGCCACATCGAGAAGCACAACCTCGCGGGCCAATTCTCTCTCGGCAATGCGCTGTGCAGAAGTCGCCCCCACATTGCCAGCACCAACAATCCCAATTTTGTTCACCTCACGCCTCTCGCCTCTTACGCGTAAACACTCACCTTCTTGCGCTTCTTACCGAGATGCTCAAATTTGACGCGCCCGTCGATGACCGAATACAGCGTATCGTCTTTACCCTTCTTAACATTATTGCCCGGGTGAATTTTTGTGCCGCGCTGGCGCATAATAATCGTCCCTGCAGAGACAACCTGACCACCAGGGGATTTCACACCCAGGCGTCTTCCCGCGCTATCTCTGCCATTTCTCGAACTGCCAACACCTTTTTTGTGTGCCATGAAAAGCCTCCTCGATTTTAGCTTTCCGCTACAATTTTTTCAACCTGAAGATCGGTATAAGATTGCCGATGCCCTCTCTTGCGCCGGTAATTTTTGCGGCGCTTCATCTTAAAAACCGTGACTTTATCTGCAAGACTATGCCCTTTAACACTCACTTCGACGGCAGCCCCTTCAACTTGAGGCGTACCCACTTTGATTTCATCGCTGCCACCTAAGAGCAACACATCGGGCAAAGTGAGTGAATCCCCCGCCTCGGCATCGAGCCGGGCCACGCGGATATGATCGCCCTCTTGCACCTTGTATTGGCTGCCAGCAATATCGACCACTGCATACATACTAAACCTCCAGAAATTGTTCCAGTCCCCAACCTCCAGTCCCCAGCCCCCACTTTTTATTTTCAAACAGACTTCCCGACCCGGCGTGGATCGGGAAATCCAAAGAGGGCTAAATCTATCCGAAGTCGTACTTTATGTCAAGTTTGAACTTCATTTGTCACATCAATCTTCCGCTTTCTGGAAAAAATGCGATAATCTTCCTCACTCAAATCCGGAGCCGACTCGACATCGAGCCAAACCCGGGTGGATTTGCGAATGGCTTTGAGGCGTTCCCTGCGATTTTCGAGCAAATAGAACCCGAGCGTGGGATGAACCTGCACAGTGAGCCGTCTTTCGAGCGCAGCTGCGCGAGAGCGTTTGAGCCAGCGTTCGATACGCGACAACACGGTCTCCTGACTCGGAATATGCCCGGTACCATGGCATTGCGGACAGGGCGTAGAATAAGTGGACATCAAACTGGGACGCACCCGCTGGCGGGTCATCTCCATCAGCCCAAACGCTGTAATCCGTGAATACCGGATTTTGGACCGGTCGCGGCGAATAGCCTGACGCATTTCATCTTCCACGCGCTTGCGATCTCGCGCATGGTCCATATCGATAAAATCGACAACCACCAGTCCGCCCATATCGCGCAAACGGAGTTGTCGGGCAACTTCTCGGGCAGCCTCCAAATTGGTCTTCAACACGGTCTCATCTTGCCTGGCGCGTCCTTTACCCACGCTGCGCCCACTGTTGACATCAATGGCAACCAGCGCTTCGGTCGGATCAATAACCAGATAACCACCGCCTTTGAACCAGACCCTTCGTTCGGAGAGTTTTTCAATTTCAGCCTCAATGCCAAAAGCGTCGAAAATCGGTCGCGTATCGCCGTAGTATTCCACGGTTCGGCGCAACTCGGGCGAAACCCCTTTGAGATATGCCTGAATTTGCTTGTATTCGCGCTTCGAATCGACGACAAGGCGGTGAACATCCTCCGTAAACAAATCGCGGATAAGGCCAGACGTCATACCCACTTCCTTGTGAAGCAACTGGGGCCCGCTACTCTTCTTTCCCTGTTTTTGAAGCCGTTTCCAGGTGGTCAAAAGCTGCTTGAGGTCGCGCCCGAGTTCCCGATCGCCTTTGCCATTGGCTTCGGTACGCACAATAAGGCCAAAGCCCTCGGGCTTGATATTGCCCGCGAGATCTCGAAGGCGCCGTTTTTCACGCCAATTGGTAATCTTGCGCGACACGCCGACTTTATCGCCATCGGGCACAAGCACCATAAACCGACCGGCAAGCGATGGCACAGCAGAAATGCGCGGTCCTTTTGTGTTAATAGACTCTTTTTTAATCTGTACAATGACCTCCTGGCCCCTGGACACAAGCTCATCAATACTGAACTTGCTCTGACCATTGCTCTGATCCCGAATGTCTTCGAGGACTTCCGAGTCGAGCTCGACCATTGAGCCGGGCGAGCCAGGCATATCTGAGACGTGTAAAAAGGCTGCTTTTTCCTGCCCAATATCGACAAAGGCGGCCTGCAAGCCGGGCAAAACCGCCGTGACAACACCCTGATAAATATCGCCAACCATGCGTTCTCTTTCAGCGCGCTCAACGAGAATTTCCGCGAGTTTCCCATCTTCGAGAATGGCAATTCGCGACTCGTGTGAAGCGACATTAATGATAATTTCGGTTTTCATTTTATCTTCCTTACTGATATGAACTGGCCTGAGATACGGCCAGTTGTACAACGCTCCTTCTATCTCCCAACCACGCGGCGTGGAAAAATGGTAATTTCTTCGACAATGACGCGGTCTGGCATCTGAGCGACCATAAGTGCGGCTGCGGCAATGTCTTCGGGCAAAAGAGCGGCCGCGCGTTTTTCATCTGAAACGGGATTGGGGCGGTGGTCTAAGATAGGTGTATCGACTTCTCCGGGATAAATACAGCAGGCGCGAATACCCGCCTCTCGAAACTCGACATTAATCGATTGATTCAGCGCGGCCATGCCAAATTTGGACGCGCAATAAGCCACACCACTGATCATACCCGCTCTTTTGCCAGCCATAGATGAGACATTGATAACCAGACCGTCATTTTGCGCTTTCATTTGTGGCAAAACAGCGCGAAACGCATTAAAAGCACCCGTGAGATTGATCTCCATAACGCGGTCCCAGTCTTCATCCGCAATATCGGTCAAGTGGCGTTTTTTGGTATTGATGCCCGCGTTGTTCACTAAAATATCGATGCAACCAAATGCCGCGACCGTTTGGTCGGCAAGCAATTGAACCGCCTGGCGGTCGGCAACATCGGCAGCGCAAATCTCGATATTGGCAGAGCCGCATTGCCGGGCTATCTCTTCAAGGGGTTCTATACGCCGACCCACGAGTGCGAGATTATAGCCCGCTTCGGCAAATGCAATGGCAATGCCCGCACCAATTCCGGTACCTGCGCCAGTAATAATTGCTGTCTTGGACATATTGCTCCTCATAGTTAAAATACACTCTATCGCGATTTTTCCCGTCAAAAATATTGTCATTTTGAACACAGTATGTTAAACAAATATCGACATACTCTATGAAAAAAACAAAAAAAAAATCTCAAATACTTCGAACGAGTTTGCGTATATTATGCGCGATTGGGAAAATAGACAAGGAGTAAAATATGATTGAAATGGACGACGCCATCCGCATTGTAATGGAAAATACCCGGCCAATTGACAAAATCCGCGTGGGATTGGACGACGTGCTCGGGCGCGTTTTATCCGAAGATGTGCGCTCAGATATCGATATGCCCCCCTTTGACAAAGCCCTCATGGATGGTTATGCCCTTCAGGGAGCAGATATCGCATCCGCATCCAGTAATACACCGGTCATACTCGATGTAATCGAAGAGATCCCAGCGGGCACAGTCCCGCAAAAGCGCGTAGAATGTGGGCAAGCCTCTCAAATTATGACAGGCGCACCCGTACCCGATGGCGCAGACACGGTAATTATGGTCGAAGACACAGAACCACACGCAGATGCCAAAAAGGTGCGCGTGCTCGACACCACGGAAACAGGCAGAAATATCGCCCGCCTCGGCGAAGATGTGCGCGTCAATCAGGTCGTATTACAGGCCAACACGGTCATACGCCCCCCCGAAGTTGGCATTCTCGCCGCTGTGGGACATATCCATATCGAGGTCTATCGCCAACCAGTAGTCGGCATCGTGGCAACCGGCAGCGAAGTGGTGGAACCACACCACAAACCCAAACCCGGTCAAATTCGAAATAGCAATGGGTACTCGATGGTCGCTCAAGTCTTGCGCTCGGGGGCGCAGGCGCGTTATCTCGGCATAGTAGAAGACGACATCCATGCCTTGATACAAACCATCGGCGAGGGTCTGGAGACCTGTGATATCGTCGCCCTATCGGGTGGTGTCTCCGCCGGCGAATACGATCTGGTGCAAGACGGCATGCGAGATCTGGGTGTCGAAGTACTATTTGACCGCATCCGCATGAAACCCGGCAAACCCCTGACATTTGGCGTAAAAGGTCCGCGACAGGTCTTTGGCTTACCCGGCAATCCAGTATCTTCTGTAGTCGGCCTGGAATTGCTCATGCGCCCTGCAATCAGAAAAATGCAGTGCATGACAGATGTACACCTCCCCACCGTCCGCACAGTGCTCAGTGCCGACTTTCGACAAACGCCCGGGCGAAAGCAATTTGTACCCGCGCACAGTGTTCCGAGCAAAAACGGCATATGGGAAAGCTCCTGGGTCGGGCACCACGGCTCGGCGGACCTGTTTTCAATGGCCCGCGCAAACAGCTTATTCGTGGTCAACGCCGAAGATGCCCATGTGCGTGCGGGAACTGAATTAGACCTCATTTTATTAAATAGCTGGTAAAAGATCATGGCAAAATTGACACATATTGACGAACAGGGATCCGTAAAGATGGTGGATGTCACAGATAAAGATGTGACAGACCGCGAGGCGATCGCATCGGGCAAAATTGAAATGCGGCCCGAAACCCTGCAACTCATCACCGGGGGAAACATACCCAAAGGCAATGTGCTGGAAACCGCACGCATTGCGGGCATCATGGCTGCCAAGCGCACCTCTGACCTCATCCCAATGTGTCACCCGCTGGGCATTACGGGCGTCGAACTCAACTTTGAGACCGAAAACGCGAGCATTATAGTGCGTGCAACCGTGCGCGTACCCGACCGCACAGGTGTCGAAATGGAAGCGCTCACCGCGGTCAGTGTCGCCCTATTGACCATTTACGACATGTGCAAAGCAGTAGATCGCAACATGGTCATCGGAGAAATCTGTCTCTTACAAAAAAGTGGCGGACGCAGCGGAACTTATGTTCGCAAGGCTTGACATCACACAAAGGCTTCTTTACATTTCCAATCGTACATAAAAAACGCGCCTATAGCTCAACTGGCAGAGCAACTGACTCTTAATCAGTAGGTTCGGGGTTCGATTCCCTGTGGGCGCACCATAATCTAACAGGCACTTACGTACATTCTAGCAAGTGCCTGTTTTTTTATATATTGACATAAAAGAGAAAACAACCTCATAATAGGTCACCGATTTCGTTCTTTCGGTAGCCTTTTTTTGAGGATGGCATAATGCGACCATTTCCCATTTACATTATGCTGGTATTTCTCCTTTTCAGTTGTGGGAAGAACAGCACGGGACCAGAACAGTCACTGGCGGCAGACCGCGATGTACTGGTAGCCCTGTACAACGCAACCAACGGAGCAAACTGGACGAACAAAACAAATTGGCTGAGCGATAGTGATCTTTCGACCTGGCATGGCATCACGGTTTCTAATGAACGGGTCATAGCCCTGGACCTCGCCAACAATAATCTAACGGGCGAACTTCCCGGGGCATTGGGCAAATTGTCCGACCTCAAAACATTAAATCTTTCCAACAATCAGTTGCATGGCCCAATCCCCTCCGAATTGGGCAATCTGTCCAACCTCACGGACCTGTATCTTTCCAGAAATGCATTGAGCGGATCAATCCCCTCTGAATTGAGCAATCTGTCCAACCTCACGGGACTGTATCTCGACCAGAATGGCCTGACGGGTCCACTTCCCCAAAGCCTGACAAACCTGACGAATCTAAAGGAATTCATCTTTCAAGACACGGAGCTATGCGCGCCGCTCAATGCTGCCTTTCAGACATGGCTTCAAGGCATACCCTTTTTTCTTGGTACCAACTGCCAGTAGAAAAATACCATGAAACCTCATATCCCCATTCTACCTCATTACAAAACCCAGGAAATCCTGATACGAGCCGCAGAACAAAAGACACTGCCTTATGTGAAAGCCCCACACCTCTTGTTTCTGGACGAGCATAATGTCCTGATCGCCTACAAACGCGGCACCCGGCACAACACAGAACCAGCCGCCGACTGGGAGATATTTCGCTACAATCCCACCACGGGGACAATTTCGGATCGGAAAATTGTCGCGCACCTGGATGGATTCACGATCCAGAACGGAGAATTTGTCCGATTCGCCAATGGCGATATTGGCCTGTACGTAGATCCCCATTTCCCAAATTCCAAAGACAAATTCGGGCTTCTTGCATATCGGTCTTCGGACAATGGCGTGCATTTTGAAGGCGGGGAAAAACTCGGCTCCATCAACGGTACGGAATATGTCTATGCCTTTGAATCTCTGACAGAGGACGAAACGACCTGGATGCTCCTGACGCCCTACCGGCATTATCGAAATAACAATCCCAATGTGGATGTGATTCGATCCGATGACAATGGGAAAAGTTGGCAGTTTGTAGCTAACCTCACAAAAGCCTTTGGCAACGCCCCCATCAATGAAACATCCTTCCTGCGATATGAAGACGGATACATCTTCAACACACGAGGTCTGGACGGCATCCAGCGAATGCATTTTACCGATAGATCGTTCCACTTAATCAGAGAAGTGAACCTGACACAGACCTACAAATTCATACGCGCCCAGATAGGCAGACCGCGACTTTTCAAGCGAGATGGCAACTACTACTTTATCGGTAGAAATTACATGAAATCGATACGCGGCATGAAACTGTGTCTATTCAAATTTGATCCCGAATCACTCGACATCCTCACCTATGCCATACTGGACAATTACGAAGGCGCAGTTGTACCCGACGGGTATTATGCGATGCCTTATTTCACAACGCGCGCCGAAAAAGTGTATTTCAATATCATAACCTATAAATCCCTCCACCTGCGCGAATCGCCCCCAGATCTCATCCGCCTGGAATTCAAGTGGGATGAATTGCGTTGAAGAAGCAGAAGCCCAAAACCGCTTTCTTTCTTGACAGAAAACAGGTCAAAGATATATTCATTACTTAGTGAATCAAGAATATCAAAAACAACACTGGAGGTTTATCCAAATGTCCGATACACCCCTGATTGCACCCCACGGTGGTCTATCCGAACCGGTCAATCGCCTGATAGTAGATGTTGAAACATTTTTATCCAGAGCAAACGGACTGACGCGTGTCCCGGTCAGCGATGCAGATCTATCCTCGGTCTATCGTTTTGGCGACGGCGGATTGAGTCCACTAACAGGACCAATGGATGCACAAACATATCATCGAGTACTCGACGAATCCGTCATCGAAGTGGGCGGCAAGTGCTATGCCTGGACGATCCCAATATCACTACCCGTGAGTTCCGACCTCGCCAAAACCCTTTCGATTGGGCAAAAAGTCGCATTGGAAAACACATCTGGCGAAACTGTGGCGGTACTGGACATCAGCGACATCTTTGAATGGGACAAAACCAAATATCTTCAGCGCGTATATTTAACGGACCGCACAGACCATCCCGGTGCCGACATGGTCCTGAATGGCGATGCCGACAAAACCCATCTCCTCGGCGGCGAAATTCAGGTACTATCCCAACCCAAAAATCCACATTTTGGACAATACGTCCTCAGCCCGCGTGAAATCAGACCCCTCCTGACACAAAAAGGCTGGAACCGCGTTGTGGCATTTCAAACGCGCAATGCCCTGCATCGGGCACACGAATACGCACTGGTATATGGTTTGGAAACCCTCCTGCGCCAGGGACACAACGCAGGCGCGTGCTTAAATCCCCTCGTGGGAGAAACCAAATCGGACGACGTGAACGCAGAGATTCGCATGCAAACTTACGAAGCACTCATCGCATCTCGGGGACTGGGCGAAGGGGATAGCGATGTGGAACTCTGGCAAAAACGCGGTGAATCTGTACCGGATAGAGTCATTTTGCTCGGGCTGGACATCAAAATGTTCTACGCCGGACCCAAAGAAGCCGTCATGCATGCCATTTATCGCCAAAACTTTGGATTTACCGACATCATTATCGGCCGCAAACACGCCGATGCCCCCTATCACGACGGCAGCGCGATCTGGGGAGACTTCGATGCACAGGAAATTTTTGATCATCTGAATGGCGACCTGCAAATTCAGCCCGTAAACGTGGGATTTGCCGCCTATTACGAATCACTTGGACGCGTGGATTTGATGGAACATCACCCCGATGAACAACCGGTCTTTATCTCAGGCTCTCAAGTGCGCGACACACTCAGCAACGGCGAACAAGTCGATCCCCGAATCATGCGCCCCAGCACATCGGAGATATTGAGCAAAGCCATGTCGGCAGCCGCATAACAAAAACGAGGCAGAACACCATGACTGACCGCCCCAACATCCTGGTAATCATGACCGATCAACAGCGCGCCACGGCCAGCCATCTCTACGGCAACACCTTTTGCCAAACCCCGTCGATGGAACGCCTAGCAGATAGCGGGGTTCTCTTTGAAAACGCCATCACCCCGCACCCCCTCTGCGTGCCAGCGCGCATCTCATTTTGGACTTCGCAATTTCCCCACTCGCACGGGGGCCGACGCAACCAGACCTTGATGCCAGCCGGTGCCGAACACGCCTGGCAACTCTGGAAAGCAGAGGGCTACGCCACGGGCCTGATCGGCAAAAACCACTGCTTCGAACAGGAGGAGGATTTGGCCCTCTTCGACGTGTGGAACCCCGGTACCCACGGTGGTAGCGGCGAAGAGACGCGGGGCATGGACTGGTTCCGCCCGGCAGAAGGCCGACGCAAGGTCGCCGCCGAAAATCGCCAGCTCGCCCATCAGAACCCCCGCTTCAGCTACGGCACCTCCGAGTTGCCGTTGGAGGATCACTCCACCGGCCTGATCGCCGGACAGACGACGCGCTTTATCGAAAAGTACCAAGACCAACCCTTTGCCCTGTGGGTCTCCTTTCCCGATCCACACGAGTCCTGGCTGTGTCCGGCCGAGTACGCGGCCTTGTTTCCGCCCGAAAATATTGACCTTCCCCCCTGGCGCAACGGCGAATTCGACGACGAGCGCGCACCCGAACGCAACCGCGTGCTCTACCAGATGCTGGGGATGCACCGCGATCCAATTGAAGACGTTTACGGCGTTATGGCCTCGTATTTTGGCATGGTGCGCTTTATCGACGACGCACTCGGCCAAATACTCGACAAACTCGACGCACTGGGGCTGCGAGAGCAAACAATTGTGGTCTTTTGTTCGGACCACGGCGACTTTATGGGAGAACACGCCATGCAGTGCAAAGGCGGGGTCTTCTACGACAGCCTGACGCGGGTGCCGCTGATCGTCTCCTGGCCCGGACAGGTCACCGCCGGGGTGCGCGATCAAAGCATGGCCAATCTGATTGATGTCGTGCCCACGTTGCTACACTTGCAAGGGCTGGCGCAGCCGCATGCCATGCACGGAATACCCCTACCCACTGTAACCGCAGCCGCACCCAGGGACGCGACCTTTTCCGAATACGGAAGCGGGGGACCGCTCTTTACCATGCCCGACCTGGAAAAGCTACCTCAACCCTGGGGCCGCAAAACCCTGATTGACACCTTGCAGTGGCGCGAGGCAGCCGGTCGGTGCAAAATGGTCCGCACCCGTGAGTGGAAGTACGTCCACGACCCCATGGGAGACCGCGACGAACTCTACGACCTCGTCGCCGATCCAGGCGAACTGGTCAATGTAATCGACGAAGATCAACATCGCGACGCCCTCGCCGCCATGCGACTGCGACTGGCCGACTGGAGCATCAACACCGAAGATGCCCGGCCAGTGCCTCCACCTGACTCCAGACACTACGAGTTGGTCTAAACAGAGCGCTTCAACCGCACGGCAAAAACACCGTCATTACCAGTTTGATGGGGCAGCAATTGCAAATAGGGATGGGTCACTCGAAAGCCCGGATGATCGCTTAAAAAGCCTTCGACAACGCGCTCATTTTCCTCCGGTTCAAGCGTGCAAGTGCTGTAAACCAGAACGCCGCCCGGGCGCACGTAATCGGCAGCGCTATCGAGAAGAGTACGCTGCAAGCGCGCAAGACCGTGAATATCGAATTTTCGCCAGCGCAGGTCGGGATGGTGATTCAGAATACCCAGCGAGGAACAGGGCACATCGACCAGAACCCGATCAAATAAGCGATTCACAGCCAGACAACGCGCATCGACAGCGAGAGGGTAAACACATGTAATCCCGAGTCGGTGCGTGTTTTTTTTTAGCATTTCGAGGCGACGCGGATAGAGATCTGTAGCGAGAATAAAACCCCGATTTTTCATACGCTCGGCCATAGCAGTGGTTTTGCCGCCGGGCGCACTGCACAAATCGAGAACAGCCTCGCCGGGTTGGGGATCGAGCAGGGGAACAACCATTGCAGCCCCTGCGCCTTGAACGCTAAAGAGACCATCGCAATAAGCCCTGCTCTGAAAAAGATGACCCACCTGGGATACAGCGAGGAGATTGGATGCTGCAAATTCGGTGTCAATCCCTTCGAGAGCGAGTTGATCGCGCAAAGCATCGGACGTCGTTCGCAACGCATTGGGGCGAATGGTCAGGGTAGGTTGGGCATTATTAAATTCACACAGGGCGCGTGTCTCATCCACGCCATAGCGTTTGATCCACCGCGCGACGAGCCATTGGGGATGTGATGTCATAATGGCGAGATACTCAACGGGATCGCTATCAAAATCGGGAAAAACAACAGGCTTGCGATTCTCGGCCACACCGCGCAACACCGCATTGACCAGTCTGGCGACCGGCTCCCCGAGAATGTGACGGGCGAGAATAACGGATTCAGAAACAACCGCATAAGGCGGCACGCGGTCGAGATACTGGAGTTGGTAAACACCGAGGCGCAGGAGATTGCGGAGTTTTGCGTGCTGTCTGGACAGGGATTTTTTGAGATAGGGCGTCAAAATATGGTCGAGACGCGCCCGATAGGTCAGCGTACCCCGCACGAGATGGTGAAGCAAATCGCCATCGGGACCGCGGATATGCTCGCGCTGCGCGTCGAGCAAACGGTCGAGATAAGCGCCCCGTTCAACGCGACAGAGGATATCCAATGCAATATGGCGCGACGTTTTTGACGCGGCAGACATTATTTACCCTCTCTAATGCCACTCTTTTTACTTTCCGCTAAACGCCACATTGTCAAAAATTAGAGTAGGCGTTTGCACGCTGGAATAGACATTGGGATCATTGCCCACGGCGACGAGATTTTGCAACAAATCGAGAAAATTGCCAGCGATATTCATTTCCGATACCGCACCCGTCTTCTGCCCGTTGGCAATGCGAAAGCCGCGAAAACCATAAGAGAAATCCCCAGTCGTCGTATCGGCATTGCCGCCGAGCCAGGACGTGACGTGAAAGCCATCCTCGATCTCTGCAATCAGGCCATTGAGATCTTTATCGCCCGGTGCAAAAACGAGATTAGACGACATTCCAGTTGTAGGCTCCCAGCCGAGTTTGCGCCCGTAATACGTATCGACATAATACATTTGCAAGACGCCCTGATCGACGACACACCTGCGCTTTGCCGAAATCCCCTCGCCATCGTAATGCCGAGATGCGAGACCGCGCACCATCAGGGGATCATCTGTCACCGACAGGAGCGAACTGGCAATTTGCGCGTCTTTTTTATCAGCGAGAAAAGACCGATTCTGCTGAATGCTGCGCGCCTGCAACGCACCCCATATCGCGCCAATCAAACGCCCGCCAGCTTCGGGATCAACCACCATAGTCGCCCGCCCACTCGGCGCTTTTTCACTCCCCAATCGGGAAAGTGCGCGGTCGAGGCTCTCGCGCGCAACCGCCTCTGGATCGGGCAAATCCGACAAATGATGCGCCCGCACATAGCGATGGTCTTCGGGACGCCCGTGCTCGCCCTCTTTGAGCGTCACACTCGCGCCATAGCCTATCGAAGTCCCGCTCTGTATCCCCGAAAATCCATTTGAACTCACCCGAGCCGACGTATTCCAACCATAGTAAACATCGGCGGTAGCACTCACCACACGGTCATCTGTATGGGTGACAGCATCCATTTTTTTTAACCAATCAATACACGCTTCGCGGGGCAAATCGCGCACCACAACATCGTCGGATTGGAGGTCAGTATCCGGACGATTGTCATACAGTGCAGCATCGGGAATAACGCGATGCGAATCTTCAGCCAGATGCTGTGTCAGCGCAACTGCATCTTCGATAAACCGGGCAACAGACGCCGCGCGCAAATCCGAGGTCTGGTGTGTCGAATACCGCCCATTGACATATAATTGAATACTCAAGCCGCGGGCAGCACTCTGTTGGACCTGCTCAATATTCCCATCGCGATACGTGTACTCCGTGCTATTTTCATCCCGCACCCGCGCTATCGCATCATTCGCACCTGCTCCGCGCGCCTGATCAACCGCCTGTTCTGCCTGTTGTAGAAGTTCTCGTTCCATTTAATTCACCCCACCCACAGTCATACTCTTTTCCACCAGCATCGTCGGAACGCCCATCGAAACGGGCACACCCTGCCCGTTTTTTCCACACGTCCAGCTACCATCATCCAGCACGGCATCACCTGCTGCCATAACCACATTTTTTAATGCCTCGGGACCATTGCCAATAATATTGACATCCTTGATCGGCGCAGTAATTTTGCCGCCTTCAATAAGCCATCCATTCTTGATATAAAAAGTAAAATCACCCGCGCCAATTTGCACCTGTCCATTGGTAAACGTATCGGCAATAATGCCGTAATCGACAGCGCCAATAATCTCATCGCGGGTGTGGGGACCGTCGAGCATATACGTAGATCGCATACGCGGCATAGGAACATGCCGAAAACTCTCGCGACGACCCGACCCCGTGGGTGCGACCCCGTAGTGCCTGGCCGAAATGCGGTCGTGCAAATAGCTTTTTAAGACGCCGTTTTCAATAAGCGTCGTACACGCAGTAGCCTGGCCCTCGTCATCTACATTGAGCGCCCCGCGATCATTTTCCTGCAAACCGTCATCGACAATCGTCACAAAATCCGGGGCGACTTTCTCATTCATCATCGTCGCGTAAATAGAAGTACCCTTGCGGTTGAAATCCGCTTCCAGGCCGTGACCAATCGCCTCGTGGAGCAAAATACCCGAAGCACCAGCTGCAAGCACCACCGGCATCTCGCCAGCAGGTGGGCGCTGCGCCTCAAAGAGAATCATCGTGCGATCAACCGCCTTTTGACAGACCGCTTTGATATTCTCTTCGGTAAAATAGTCAATCCCCTCGCGCCGGGAAACCGAAGCCCCATTGCTCTGCCGCACGCCATTCTTGTTGGCTGTCACCGAACAATACAGCGTCGCCATAGGCCGCCGGTCCGTACTGAAAACACCATCGCTGGTCACAATGAGCACGCGCTCATCCCTATCCATCCACCCCACAGACACCTTTTCTATTGAGGGATCCATTGCGCGAGTCATTATTTCCGCATTCTGCACCAGTGGCAGGCGTTCGGTAATATTGACCTCATCCCAGTCGCGATCAATCGCGTAGTAATTGTCAACCTCTCTGCCCTGCAAGTGTTGCGGGGGCACATTTTTTGTGCCCTCTGCTATTGCAGCCGCTGTTCGAGCAGCCGCATAAATTGCATCTGCCTCTAAACTCTCGGAAAAAGCATAGCCAACCTGATCCCCAATCACCGCGCGAATCCCCACGCCCTGATCAACGCCTGTATTGGCACTGGAAATAATGCCATCTTCCAAACTGAGTGACGTAGTACGCACATGCTGAAAATACAGATCGGCAAATTCGGCACCTCGGGACATCGCTTCGGACAATGCCTGCTCGGCCACGCTTTCATCAACGCCGAATAACGCTGCAAAAGGATGTGTTTCAAGAGTGTGCATGGAAATCTCCTGTGTGTATGAGCTATTTCAAATCCACAACAACCGGTGCGTGATCAGATATGGTCATGCCACCTTCGCGATCAACATGGGCGGATTCAACGCGCTTTGCAGCTACCTCATTACCCAACAAATAGTCGATGCGCCAACCGCGGTCCAATTCTCTGGCTCTTCCCCGATTGGACCACCACGAATACGGACCCTGAACATCGCCGTATTGTTCCCGTGTAAAATCGCGCCAGCCAGAAGCGATGAGATTGCCCATCCACGCGCGTTCATGCGACAAAAAACCCGAATTTTTTTCATTGCTTTTAGCATAAAAAATATCGCGTTCGGTATGCGCGATATTAAAATCACCGCCCATAATTGTGGGAACCCGTTTTTTGACCAGGCCATCGGCCCAGGGACGAAAGCGATCCATCCAGCACTCCTTAATCGCCTGGCGCTCATCGCCCGATGATCCCGAAGGCAGGTACACGCTGACAAATTGAATCCCCAGAGTACTCACCCGCAAAATCCGGCCTTCAGAATCGCCCTCACCGCGTTCTTCCTCACTTAAAGGCGTGCGAGACCATACCGCTGTACCCGCATAGCCCTTGCGCTCGGCCGGATGCCAGATAACATGCCATCCCTCAGGATTGCGCTCGCTCGCAGATAGTTGCTCGGGCAAGACCCGAATCTCTTGCAAAAGGATCACATCGGGGTTTAGCGTTTTAATATGATCCATAAACCCCTTGCGAAGCGCCGCCCGCAATCCGTTTACATTCCAGGTTATGATACGCATGCTGTCCTTTCCATCAAAATAACTGATTAGAATCACACATGCAATGTTTCAGAACTTTTTTTGTCCTTATGTGTCTAAAGTGCACCTGCGTTACACAACAACTGTATATATGAAAGGACAATAGCTCGATGAAGACAGATTCAATTTTCAATTCGACAACCTTTGCTGACACACATGTAAAAAATATATTTGTCGCACAAGCCGAAAGGCCAGCAATGTCTGGAGAAATCAACATCGCGCAATTAACGCCATTCCAGCGGGCATTGATCGTCACCGACGGCACCGTCACAAGACTCATCGAAGCCTATACACTCACACCTGTGGAAGTCGTACTCCTCCATCAGGCGGAACAGACACTCTGCACAGAGCATATCTGGCTCGAGTTGCCATCAGGAGCACCAGTCATCGCGCGACAAGTAGCATTACAAACACCCTCAATCGGCAACGAAACGCCGAAAACTCAGGCGTATGCCACATCCCTCATTGTACCACAACACTTGCCAAAAGGCATTTTGGACGGATTGGAATCAGATCCTTCGGGATTGGGAGGAATTCTGCAAAACAGCGGACTGGAAACCCGCCGTGAATTGTTGTGGTGCTGCTTTGAAACCGCACGGGATTTGCCGGAAGCCATTGCGCATCTTGAAGGGGAACCACTACTCAGCCGCACCTACAGGGTATTCGCCAATAAAAAGCTAATCATGCTGATCACTGAGAAATTTCCGCTCAGAGAGGAAGCGCACTGATAATCCGACGCATATGGATGGACTTGTTGAGCACGTAAAAGTGAATACCCGGCACGCCCTGTTCGAGCAATTCGGTTGCCTGCTCGATGCATTGATCTACCCCAATTTTCATCGCCTTATCTTCATCATCCACAGCCCCCTTGAGTTGATCCTGCAAATCCCCGGGAATCTCAGACCCGCACAAAGACGCGATGCGCTGTATCTGTCCCGCCGCGAGAATCGGCATCAACCCCGGAACAACAGGTGCTGTAATATTGGCTGCACGCACGCGATCGACAAAGCGAAAAAAATAATCGTTATTGTAAAAAAGCTGCGTAATAACAATATCCCCACCGGACTCGACCTTGCGCTTCAAATTTGCAATATCGGTATCGAAATTGGGCGCTTCAAGGTGTTTCTCGGGATACCCCGCAACAGCCAACCCAAACCCATCATCTTTCGGTTCAGTGCTGCGAATATGCGCCACAAGCTCATTGCCGTGGGCAAATCCATCCTTCGCGGGCACAAAAGTATCTTCGCCGCGCGGGGGATCGCCGCGAAGCGCGACAATATTGCGAATACCCTCTGTGCGAATCGCCTTCAGAATATCATCAATATCCGTTCGGGACGACCCCACACATGTGAGATGACACGCCGCTGTCAGACCAAATTCGTTCTGGATAAGCGAGGCAATCTCCAGCGTTTTGGCGCGAGTAGAACCACCCGCGCCATACGTAACCGTCATATAACTGGGATTCAGCTTGAGCAAATTGGGTACAACCCGCGCTTTGAGGGCACGCATACCACCCTGCGTCTGCGGGGGATAAATCTCAAAGGAAATGACCGGTTGATCGCCGGTAAAATAGTCTAAAAATCGCATAAAATAGGGGCTGGGTACTGGGGCTAAGCTCCCAGTCTCTAATCGTTAATACCGATAATGACCGGGTTTGTACGGACCTTCGACGGACACGCCAATATAATCGGCCTGCTTCTGCGTGAGTTCAGTCAACTTTACACCGAGCTTTTCAAGGTGAAGCCGTGCGACCTCCTCATCGAGGTGTTTGGGCAGGGTATAAACGCCGACTTCGCGCTGCTGTGCCCACAGATCCATCTGCGCCAGCACCTGATTGGTAAACGAATTGGACATCACAAAAGAAGGATGCCCGGTCGCACAGCCGAGATTGACCAGACGGCCTTCTGCGAGCAAAAAGATCGCACGCCCATCTGGAAACGTGTATTTATCGACCTGCGGCTTGATATTTTCGTGCATAATGCCCGGGTAATCACCCAGCTTATCGACCTGAATTTCATTGTCGAAATGTCCGATATTGCACACAATGGATTGGTCGAGCATATTTTCCATGTGCTCAATGCGGATAATATCCGTATTGCCCGTCGTCGTAACAAAAATATTGGCTTCGGAAAGGGCATCTTCCACAGTCGTCACTTCAAACCCCTCCATCGCCGCCTGCAAAGCACATATCGGATCGATTTCCGTCACCAACACGCGCGCGCCAAATCCCCGCATAGACTGGGCACATCCCTTGCCCACATCGCCATAACCGCACACACAAACGACCTTCCCGGCGACCATAACATCTGTCGCGCGCTTAATACCATCGGCGAGCGACTCGCGGCAGCCATAGAGATTATCGAATTTCGATTTGGTCACCGAATCATTGACATTGATCGCGGGAAAGAGAAGCACGCCTTCATCCCGCATCTGATACAGACGGTGAACCCCCGTTGTAGTCTCCTCTGACACGCCCTGAATATCGGTGGCCATATTGTGCCAAAAACGCGGATTGCGTTCGAGTTGCCGCTTCAGCACGGCATTGACAATCTCCAATTCGCGATTATCGGTCGGCTCATCGAGAATCGAGGGATCGTCTTCAGCCTGATACCCCCGGTGAACCAGCAGCGTTGCATCCCCGCCATCATCGACAATAAGTGTCGGTCCACCCTCCACAAAATTGAGTGCCTGCAAAGTACATTCCCAATATTCTTCCAGCGACTCGCCCTTCCACGCATAAACCGGCGTACCTGTTTCTGCAATAGCGGCAGCGGCGTGATCCTGCGTAGAAAAAATATTGCACGACGCCCAGCGCACATCGGCCCCCAGCACTTTGAGAGACTCGATCAACACAGCTGTCTGAATCGTCATGTGCAAAGACCCCATTATGCGAGCACCTTTGAGAGGTTTCTGATCTGCGTATTTTTCGCGCACAGCCATCAAACCGGGCATCTCGCGCTCGGCAATTGTAATCTCTTTCCGTCCAAAATCTGCCTGAGACATATCGGCGACTTTATGGGGCAGATGCGAATAATCGGGAATTTGAATATCCGTCGCGCTATCGGGCAACACTATATCGGCCATATATCATCCTTTCTCTCGGTTGGCATACGCCTATCTAATCTCGCAAATTGAGATGGGCGTCTTGATGCCACGAAAATTGATTTCTGTGGGTTGGGAAATATCAAAAACTTCATCGAGATTGTTCGACACAGATGTCGTTGCTGCAATTCCTTTGCGGACATTTGTTTCTGCCCATTCTCGAACAATAAATGCGATGTTGACCACTTCTCCTGTCACATCGGGATGGGCGTAATCGGGATGCCCCATTGCGCCCAAATAAATCTCACCGCTGCTCAAGCCAATGACCAGGTCTTCGCTGATAAGCCGCTGGGAAAATGCCGCTGCCTGGGCAGCGCGAAGCTGATGGTGTACGCCAGAAAAAAAACACAAAAATGCGTCTCCCATATATCTGAGCGGAACGCCATCATGGCGCAAAACAGCTTCGGTCAGTTGAAACAAAATGCCATTTGCCCAGGCTGCAAACTCTCGCGCCTCCATTTGTAATGATTTTTGGTATGCACCGACAACGGTAGAGGTAAAGATAGTAGCATCAAAAACATCTTGATTTTCGCCATGTGCATCCAAAAGCCAGTCCGTAGAAACGCCGAGCAATTTGGCAAGCGGTCCCAGAGTAGCAATATCGGGACCGTTTTCGCCCCTTTCCCACTTGGAAACGGCCTGTGGGCTTACCTGCAGGGCATTGGCAATGTCGTTTTGCTTGAGGCCAAGGCGTTCCCGCTGAGCGCGAAGGCGTTGACCGAGTTCAATAAGTAGCATATTGGACTCTTTAGGCCGCGATGGGCGAACCTTTAAAATAAAAATTACGATGAGAGGACGATTGTGACAATAAAGAGATAGTTGAATGCAATCGCTTTGCGGTTGAGGTCCGGTATGATATTATGCGCACGCGCAAGCATTAAACACGTCTTTTGTCATTTCATCTTTGCCTTATGAAAGCAGTTTTGTATATTAGTTGTATTACAGTAAAATGTCCATCTAAAGAACAACACAGGAGAAAATAAATGATCAAACGCTCTATTGCAATTTTTATCGTGGGAATACTCACAACCGGGTGTCAGATGCCCTCACTATTTGAAGGGCAGACGCAAATAAAACAATACGGCCGCGTACTGGCAGAAGGGCAATACGACAGCGGTGCCCGCACTGGCGTTTGGACATATTACGATGCTGCGGGCAATGTGCGCGGGCAGGGCACATACAAAAATGGCGTCATGCAAGACGGACTTGAGATCACATTTTACAGCAACGGACAGAAAAAAACAGAAGGCAACTGGACAAATGGTGTGGAAGATGGGAATTGGATATCTTATTTTAGAAACGGTGTGAAAAAAGAAGAAGGCCGATATCTGGAGGGAAAGAAAACAGGTGTCTGGCGAGAATACGATCCGTCCTCCTTTTACGCCATACAAAAAGTATTCGAAAATGGCAAACAAGTCGGCTGGCGAAAATTTGAGCTGGCCCGCCAGGGCAATCCATTTTAAGCATCTATTAAACTGAATACTCAGGGCTGTGCAAACATCGCACAGCCCTATTTTTTTAAACCGGCATGCGGCGGCCTGAATATTCGCGTCCAATACGCGCGATCTCTTCCCTGCCCCCAGAAACCACGCGCACGCCCTCGTCTATTTTTGCGGCAACCGTCTCGGGACTACCCCCCTCGAGAAAAGCAACGCCATTTTCTTCACAGGCTGCCTTCACTCGATCTCTCACCTCTTGCATTTCGGGAGAAAAAGGCGTTGGACGGTGCAAATACCCCATCGACATACTCAAATCGCCCGGACCCATTTCGGCAAATCCAATGCCGGGCACCTTGAGAATCTGTTCGATATTGGACGCGCCGCGCACATTCTCAATCTTGATGCCCAACAGCAACTCGCCATCGGGATTCAGCGGATAGGGATCGGCCTTCTGGATGTACTCATCGCGGTTAACACCCCATATCGCTGAGGCCGACGATTCGGATCCCACGCCTCGCGTACCTGTACTGAGGCCGTGTCCAACGCCGATCTTGTTAATGGGATAGCGACACGACTCGACAAAAGCGCGTATCGCATCGGGCGATTCCGCCTGACAGAGCAAAACGCCGTGTACACCGCGCGCGAGAATCTGCCGAAACTGCCAGGCATTGTAGCGCACAATATTTTCAGACGCGCCCTCCACGGGGGCTTCGACAATAACAGCGGGCGTCCTGTGCCCACTATTTGTAGGTCCCCCGCCCACCAGACCGCGCATATAGTCGTCGAGACCTCCCAGATTAAAAGCCCCGTGTTCCATACCCACATTGATATAATCCGCCCAGGTACTGGCGTCATTCTGACCCTGTTCAAACGTAAGCACATGCCCTGTGTGTGCACCCGTGTAATAGATAGGTTGATCTTGTGCAAGCAACTCAACTGCGCGATTGACGCGATTGCCCATGGAAGTCTCCTCCAAAATATAGTTACGTGATTATGTTCAGACTTCAGCATGAAATATCTATTGAAACAAAATCGCAAGTCTTTTCTGTAATGGTGAAATTTTTAAAAAAACTGCGGTTGCTTTTGCAGCGAAATGTTGTATATTATCCGTAAGTAAGTAAATGGTTACTTAGCAAAATCAGTCTCAATCTCTGATGGACGCACTCTGAGATTCGCGTCTCGTTCCTTACTTCAACCTTCAATTTTCGCTCTTTTGAGGCCCGCTTATGAAACTCTCGGAATACGCGATCAAAAAACCCATTACTGCTGTAATGGTAGCGCTCAGTCTCATAGTCATGGGTTTTATTTCCCTATTCAGATTGCCGCTCGA
>JAPOXY010000204.1 GCA_026706845.1 Gemmatimonadota bacterium | reverse complement strand
GCTGGCGTCTATGGTGTGTGTTGCGCCAAAGGATTTCGCGTATTCCAGTTTGGCGGGGTTGATATCGATTGCTATGATGGGGTGTGCCTGGACGAGGGTTCCGCCCTGTATGACGTTCAGGCCGATTCCCCCGGTGCCGAATACGGCCATGCTCGCGCCAGGCGTTACGGCTGCGGTGTTGATGACGGATCCGACGCCGGTCATGACCGAGCAGCCGATTAGGGCTGCTACTTCGAGGGGCATGTCTTCCCGTATGGGGATCGCACAGGAGGCGGGCATGACGGAGTATGAGGCGTAGCTGCACGCGGGTCCGTAATGGTACACGGTTTGTCCTTTTATTTTCATTCTGGATGTGCCGTCCATTAATACCCCTTTGCCCGGCATCTGGCGTTCGCATAAGTGCGATAGGCCGGTTGCGCAGTAGTGACAGCGCCCGCAGGCCGGTGCCCAGGATAAGATGACGTGGTCGCTGGGTTTTACGTGTCGTACGCCTGGTCCCACTTCTTCTACGATTCCAGCCCCTTCATCGCCCAATACCATTGGCATTGGATATCCGGTCCAGCTTCCATCTACGACGTGCAGGCAGCTGTGACATACGCCAGTGGCGGTCATGCGTACCATGACTTCGTCTTCTTTCGGTCCTTCCAGGTCCAGGTCCGCCACTTCCAGCGGCCTTCCCGGCTCCCAAAGTAGTGATGCTTGCATTTTCATGGGGTGTCTCCTTTTAGATTAACTGATATTCTCCAATCTTAACCTACGACCTCCGGTTCTTCATTCGGCGAGCGGCCATCGGAATTGTTGACTTGAGAACCGCCCGGTGCAGCGATATATCCGTCTGGCAAAAGGGGGTCATTTGTTTCTGTCATCCATGCTTCCAATCGATGGCTCAGATCTTTTCGCACAGGTGCCAGGTCTTCCCGGTCGATGATGTTGTGCGCTTCATCGGGGTCGAATATGAGGTCGTATAACATTTCCTGATCGCGCGGCAATTTTTCCCAATTTTGATTGAGTAAGTACGCTTTTGTAGGTGTGTCATCTACGTTGGGCAATACGAGTTTGTCGCGGTTGTCGTATCGTCGAATGTATTTGTATCTTTCGGTGCGGATGCTCCGCATGGGTTCATACGCGGCGTGATACGTGACTTCTGAAAAGATTTCTTTCCGATGGCGGTCTTCATTTATCAGGGGATGTAGAGGTTTTCCCTGTACGTGGTCGGGTGTTTCTATGCCGGCAGCGCGATATGCCGTGGGTAACAGGTCCATCAGGCTGACCATCGCGTTTGCGACTTTCCCGCCTTCAAATCCACCCGGTCCGCGTATGATGAGGTACACGCCAATGCCGTGGTCTGTCAGGTTGCACATGTTGCGCGGAAATTGCAAGCCGTGATCGGCAAAGCAGAATACGAGGGTGTTGTCGGATAGGCCGGTTTCTTCGAGTGCTGCGAGTACGTTGCCGTAGTGGTTGTCCATGATGCGCGCAGAGGCTTTGTAGTCGGCTGTGTCTGCCCGGGTTTCCGGTGTGTCGGGCAGGGGACGAGGTGGGGTGCAGTATTGTTCGCGTTCTGCAGGGTATTTTTCCGGTTCGGCACTGTGAAATGGCCGGTGCGTTTCGTTTAAGCCGAGGTTGAGGAAGAAGGGTTGTTGGGGCGCGTTTTGCAAGAAATCTACGACGGCATCCGCGGGTTCGATCCATTTGGGCTGGCCGGGGTAATTTGTGTCCAGGCCAGAGAGGATTTCGTCGTATCCAATTGTGTCCAGGTCCGGTGCGGTGTGTTCTACGCCAGCGGTTGCGGTGAAGTAGCCGTGTGTCTTGAAGATGCGGGCTGCATGCCAGTCGTAATTCGTCATGGCAAAGCCGCGGTGTGCAAGGCCTGTCATGCCACAAGAGTGGGGGTACATGCCGGTTAAGAAGCTGGCTCTGCTGGGCGAACATGTGGGGGCTGTGGCATACGCCCGCCGAAATAAGACGCCTTGTTCTGCCAATCGCTGCATGTGCGGCGTTGGTACGGCGTGTCCGTAGGGTTCAATACAGGTTCCGGTGTTGTGCGAGTGCATAAATAAGATGTTTGGTCGATCGTTCATGCAATCCTTCCTTGTGGTGGGGCTTGTTTGTTCATATCTTAATCCGCCCATTGTAATGGATTTTTCGCGAGATTGAAATAGTTTTTTCACTTTGTTATGGATATTCACCCTCTTATCGCACATTTTCCCATTGCATTGCTGATCATCGGCGTTGTTTGCGATACAATTGGGATATTAAATGACCGCGATTTTTTTTTGAGAGCGGGGTTTTTGCTCTTTTCGCTCGGTGCTTTGACCGCGATTCCGGTCGCGCTTACCGGGGATAGTGCAGCCGAGGTCGCGCAACATATTGATGGTATTGCCGCAGATTTAGACGATCACGATTCGCTGGGTACGGTTACGACGTTTATAGCTGTTGCTCTGGCACTGGTACGCACGCATTTTGTTTTGAAGAAGAAATTTGTCGGGTTTGTTCGCTATGTGTATCTCGTTTTTGGTCTTGTTACCGCGGGTCTGGTGTGCGCGGCGGGATATACGGGTGGAAATCTGGTTTATTTTTACGGCGCTGGAACGCAGCCCGTTACGTCACAGATTGAGTTGGAGAAGCGCGTGCCGCGAGTCGATAGGTTTGAGAGCAGGTAGAGACAATGCCGATTTATCTCAAAAATCCGCACAGTATTCTGGCGGTGCTGGACAAGCGTCCGCAAGATGTGATTGAGATTCGATTGTCTTCCGGTCAGGGTGGTGGCGCGTGGAGAACTGTGCGAGAACAGGCAGAGGAGATCGGTGTGCGCGTTTTTGCCGGAGGGGGCGAGCGGCAGGGTCGGTCTCGTGGAGGAGATGCGGAAGCTGCGATTAAAGAACATTCGGGTTGTGATCTCGCGGAGATGTTTGCCGATAATGCGGGTCTTTTTTTGGCGCTGGATACGGTTCAGGATCCGCAAAATTTGGGGGCGATTTTTCGCACGGCGGCTTTTTTTGGGGTGCGCGGTGTTTTGCTTAGTCGAGATCGTTCCGCTTCGCTGACGGGCGCGGCATACGATGTTGCTTCAGGGGGCGTCGAGTATGTTCCGTTTTCTGTTCAGACGAATTTGAGCCGGGCGTTGGATGTGGCGAAGGATGCGGGTTTGTGGGTTTTGGGGACTTCTGAGCATGCGGAGAAGGATTTGAGCGCGTTTTCGGCGGATCGCTCCTGGCTTCTGGTGCTGGGAAATGAGGAGAGCGGTATGCGACGTCTTACGCGCGATAAGTGCGATGAGTTATGCCGCATTGCCCCTCGCGGTGCTGTCGGGTCTCTGAATGTGTCTGCCGCCGCCGCGATTTGTATGCATCATCTTCAGAAAGGAGATTATAATGCCAGATAAGAGACCAAATATTTTGCTTATTATGACGGATCAGCAGCGCGGCGATTGCCTGGGTATTGAGGGCCATCCCGTGTTGCAGACGCCCAATCTGGACTTTATGGCTGCGTCGGGGGTGCGTTTTCGCCATGCTTATTCGGCTTGTCCGGTGTGTGTGCCGGCTCGCCGCACGGTGATTACGGGGCGCAAGCCGAGCAATCACGGCGCGCTTCAAAATGCACAGGCGCCGCTACCGTGGCCGACGTTGCCCGGGGTTTTGCGCGATGCGGGGTATCGCACCCATCTTTCGGGCAAGGCCCACTGGGGTCCGCCTGCGAGGGAGCTGGGGTTTGATTCCGCAGAATGGGCGGATAGTCCGATTTCAGGGGTTGATAATGATTATCAGAAGTATGTGCGGGAGAATGGTGCGGCGTGGCACCGGGCTTCCGATGCGCACGGGATGTATAGCAATGGTTTTCCAGGGCGTCCGTGGCATTTGGATGAGCATTTGCATTTTACCAATTGGTGTACGCAGAAGGGGCTGGAGTTTATCGATTCGCAAAGGGGAGATCAGCCGTGGTTTTTGGCGGTCAATTTTATTCATCCGCACCAGCCGGTTACGCCGCCTGCGCATTATTTCGATAAGTATATGGCGATGGATTTGCCCGAGCCGTATGTGGGGGATTGGGCGCGGGTTTTCGACGGTCCGGTGCGGGGGTTGCAGCCGGAGTGCTGGCGCTTGTGTCTGGATCCTCCGGTTATGAAGGCGACGCGCGCGGGTTATTACGGGTGTATCGAACATATCGATCATCAGATTGCGCGTCTGGTGAGTAGTCGCGTGTTGCCGGATAATACGATTGTGGTGTTTGCTTCTGATCACGGAGAGATGCTGGGAGATCATCAGTGGCTGCGAAAGCGCAATCCCTTTGAGCCGTCTGCACGGGTTCCGCTGTTGATGAAGTTTCCCAGTAGTTTGGGGTTGCCGCAGGAGCAGGTGATCGATCGTCCGGTTGAGTTGATGGATATTATGCCGACGCTGCTCGATGCAGTGGGGGTTCCGATTCCCGATACGGTGGATGGGGAGAGTGTGTTGCCGATTGTTCGCGATTCACAAGCGGAATGGCGAGATTATGTGCACGGGGAGTGCGCGAGTGTGCCTACGTCGAATAGCGGGATGCAATACGTGACGGATGGGAAGCGCAAGTTCGCGTATTTGCCAGGGCAGGGGCGGGAGCTGTTTTTCGATGTGGAAAATGATCCATGCGAGATGACCAATCTGGCGGATGATCCCGGGTGGGCAGAGGAGGTCGCGATGTGGCGGTCCCGTCTTATTGGGGAGCTGGTCGGTCGCCCGGAGGGCTTTACAGATGGCGAACAACTTCTGGTGAAAGATGGCCCAACTGCGGGGAAGATTCCGGTGTGGGAAGGTTATGATGAGTGAAGCACTCGTCATCGCGGCATGAAGTTGAGCCGCGATCCAGAAGGTTTTATCTGCCTTTGATTTCGCCTTTGCTTTTCATCCTATTCATCCTTTCATCCTGCCCATCCTGATTCTGACTGGGGTTGCTTTTGCCTCAGATCTTTCCCAGTCATTTCATCGGGTTTTGGCAGGTTGAGGAGGGAGAGCAGGGTGGGGGCGACGTCGCGCAAGGTGCCGCCTTCGCGGAGTTTTCCCCTGTAGGTGGGGTCAACGAGTACAAAGGGTACGGGGTTGGTGGTGTGCGCGGTGTGGGGTTCGCCGGTGTCGTAGTGGATCATTTGTTCGGCGTTGCCGTGATCGGCGGTGACGATGGCTGCGCCGTTTGCGTTTTCTATGGCTTTGAGTACGCGGCCCAGGCAGGTGTCAACGGTGGTGACGGCGTGTATGGCGGCTTCGAGGATGCCGGTGTGGCCGACCATGTCGGGGTTGGCAAAGTTGCATATTGCGGCGTCGTATTGGTTGGATGCGATGGCTTCTGTGAATCGGTCTGCGATTTCAGGTGCGCTCATTTCGGGTTTGTGGTCGTAGGTGGGGACGTCTTTGGGGGATGGTACGAGGATGCGTTTTTCGCCGTCAAA
The DNA here is from genome assembly GCA_026706845.1 of Gemmatimonadota bacterium. Lineage (NCBI taxonomy): Bacteria > Pseudomonadati > Gemmatimonadota > Gemmatimonadota bacterium. The sequence continues at coordinate 10,650 of JAPOXY010000204.1, read as the reverse complement.
GGGGGTTTCCCGTTGGCCGTTGAAGAAGAAGGTGACGTGGGCGTATTTTTCTGTTTCTGCGATGCGCAGTTGTCGTTTGTTGGCCCGGGCGATGACCGAGCCACAGATGTTGGGCATGTTTTGCGAGAGGGTTTCGGGGGGGTACGCGATACCTGTGACGGGTACGTCGGCTTCGTATCGGGTGAGGGTGGTGAAGTGTACGCTGGGCCAGGTGTGGCGTTGAAAGCCGTCGAAGTCTTTGAGTGTAAAGGCGCGGGTGATTTGCCGGGGTCTGTCGCCGCGGAAGTTGAAGAAGATGACGCTGTCCCCGTCTTTTATGGAAGGTTTGTCGGCGATGGCGATGGGCTTGATGAATTCGTCGGTTTCGCCGCGGTTGTAGGCGTTTTGTATGGCCGTGACGGGGTCGGTTTCTGCGATGCCTTTGCCCTGTGTGAGGAGGTCGTAGGCTATTTGGGTGCGTTCCCAGCGGTGGTCGCGGTCCATGGCGTAATACCGTCCGGATATGGATGCTACGCGGCCAATGCCATGGATTTTGAACATGGCGAGGAGTTCGCGCATGCGGTGGATTGCGCTTTGGGACGGTGTGTCGCGTCCGTCTGTGAAGGCGTGGATGAAGAGGCGGTCTGAGGGGAGGCCGCGTTCGGCTGCCATTTTGATGAGGCCCTCGTAGTGACTGGGCCATGAGTGTACGCCGCCGTCGGAGACGAGGCCGATGAGGTGGAGGTTGCGGTTGTGGTTTTTGATGCGGTCTATGGCGGCGATTAGAGCTTCGTTTTTGTACAGGCTGCCGTCTCGTATGCGGTCGTCTATCTGGGTCATGGCTTGCAGGACTGTGCGTCCCGCGCCGAGGTTGAGGTGGCCGACTTCGGAGTTGCCCATGAGTCCGTCGGGTAGTCCGACTGCGCGTCCAGAGGTGTCGAGGGTGGTGTGGGCGCAATTGGCCCAGATGCGGTCCATTGTCGGGGTGCTGGCAAGGGCCACGGCGTTGTGGTCCCGGCGCGGGTTTAATCCCCAGCCGTCGAGGATGATGAGTGCGACAAAACGTTGGTTTGACATAATGGTGGATTTTGGATAGGGGTTGGTGATTAGTAGTTGGCGGTCAGAAAGTATAAGTTCTGCTCGTTATAATCAAGTGCGAAGCGCGGGAGAGTGTATAAAAGGGTTTGAAAATACGGGTTGTTGTGGTATTTTTCTTTGATTATGGATAAAAATAAATATCCCGAGGGTTGGAATCAGAAGCGCGTCCAGGAGGTCATTGACCATGTCGAATCCCGGACAGAAGAAGAGACCATTGCTGAAGATGATACCGCCTTTGAGCAAGGTTATACCGCTATGCAGGTTCCCCACAAACTGGTACCTATCGTGCGTCAACTCATCGTTATGGTAGATGAGAAAAGCGATGTCTCTATCTGACGTAGTGCTCTGAATGATTCGTATTTTCTGAGAAAGTAGCTTGAAACCTTTTAGAGAAGGATCAGTTTATGAGTCAAACGCATAATCCTTTGAATTCGCGCGATACACTTTCTACTATGGCGGGTGATCTCGCGATTTTTCGGCTGGATCGGTTGGAGGTTGATGGGGTTGGGGCGGTGTCGGATTTGCCGTTTTCCGTGCGGGTGCTGCTCGAGGCGGCGTTGCGCAATCTGGATGGGTATCAGGTGCGGGAGGAGGATGTGGAGACGCTGGCGAATTGGACCAATCCCAATCCGATAGAGATACCGTTTAAGCCCGCGCGGGTGGTGTTGCAGGATTTTACGGGTGTGCCTTCGCTGGTGGATCTGGCGGCGTTGCGTTCGGCTATGGGACGCATGGGGGGCGATGCAAAGCGGGTTGAGCCGCTGATTCCGGTGGATCTGGTTGTGGATCATTCGGTGCAGGTGGATAGTTTTGCAAATTCGGATGCGTTGCGGAGAAATGCAGAGATCGAGTTTGAGCGCAATCGGGAGCGGTACGAGTTTTTGCGCTGGGGTGCGAATGCTTTCGAGAGTTTCAGGGTGGTGCCGCCGCTGACGGGTATTGTGCATCAGGTCAATCTGGAGTATCTGGCGAAGGGGGTTATTGTCCGGGATGGCGTGGCTTTTCCCGATAGTCTGGTGGGGGCAGATTCTCATACGACGATGATTAATGGCCTGGGTGTGGTGGGCTGGGGTGTGGGGGGTATTGAGGCGGAGGCGGTGATGCTGGGGCAGCCGATTTATATGCTGACGCCCGAGGTTGTCGGGTTCAAATTGGATGGGCAGTTGCCCGAGGGTACGACGGCGACGGATTTGACGTTGACGGTGGTTCAGATGTTGCGCGAGAAGGGCGTGGTGGATAAGTTTGTCGAGTTTTACGGTACGGGATTGACGGGTATTGGGCTGGCTGATCGCGCGACGATTGCAAATATGGCGCCGGAATACGGGGCGACGATGGGGTTTTTCCCGGTGGATGATGAGACGCTGCGCTATTTGGCGCGCACGGGTCGCACGGCGGAAGAGGTGGATGTGGTTGAGCGGTACGCGAAGGAGCAGGGTTTGTTCCGTACAGATGATACGCCGGAGCCGCGGTTTACGGATGCGCTTGAACTGGATTTGAGTACGGTGGAGCCGAGTTTGGCGGGTCCAAAACGGCCGCAGGATCGCATTGCGCTGGGGCAGATGAAGGATGCGTTTGAGGGCGCGTTGCGCGCACCCGTGGGCAATAGTGGTTTTGGGCTGGATGATGATGAGGTTCAAAAGAGGACGAATGGCGCGCTGGGGCACGGGGCGGTGGTGATTGCCGCGATTACGAGTTGTACCAATACGAGCAATCCGTCTGTGATGGTGGCCGCTGGTTTGTTGGCGAAGAAGGCGGCGGAGAAGGGGTTGAAGGTTCACGCGCATGTGAAGACGAGTCTGGCACCGGGTTCGCGCGTGGTGTCGGATTATCTCGACCAGGCGGGTTTGACGCCGTATTTGGAGCAGCTCGGGTTTCATACGGTGGGGTATGGCTGTACGACGTGTATTGGCAATAGTGGCCCGTTGCCCGATCCGGTGGTTGCCGCGATTCACGAGGATGATCTGGTCGCTGCGTCGGTGTTGAGTGGGAATCGCAATTTTGAAGGTCGCGTGCATCCGCATGTGAAGGCGAATTATCTGGCGTCGCCGCCGCTGGTTGTGGCTTATGCTCTGGCGGGGCGGGTGGATCTGGATTTGACTGCCGAGCCGATAGGTGTGGATGGGGATGGCAATGCGGTGTTTTTGCGCGATCTCTGGCCCAGTCAGGATGAGATTGGCGATACGATTGCACGGGCGCTCAAGCCGGATATGTTTGAGGCGCGTTATGGCAATGTGTTTGAGGGCAATGAGATGTGGAATGCGGTTGGCGGGCAAGAGGGGGATCTCTATGGGTGGCAGGCGGAGAGTACTTATGTGCAGGAGCCGCCGTTTTTTGTGGATTTATCGCCGGAGTTAGACGCGATTACAGATATTAGAGGTGCGCGGGTGCTGGCGCGATTGGGCGATTCGGTGACGACGGATCACATTTCTCCGGCGGGTTCGATTGCGGTGGATAGTCCGGCGGGGCAGTTTTTGATTGCTCGAGGGGTTGCGCCGAAGGATTTCAATTCTTATGGTTCGCGGCGGGGTAATCACGAGGTGATGATGCGGGGTACGTTTGCGAATATTCGCATTCGCAATTCGCTGGCGCCAGGGACAGAGGGCGGGGTGACGGTGCATCTGCCTTCGGGTGAGCAGATGAGTATTTACGATGCGGCGATGCAGTATGTGGATGAGGGCGTGCCGTCGATTGTGATCGCGGGCGCGGAGTACGGTTCGGGGTCGTCGCGCGATTGGGCGGCTAAGGGTCCGTTACTTCTGGGCGTGCGCGCGGTGCTTGTGGAGAGTTTTGAACGCATTCACCGCAGCAATCTGGTGGGTATGGGGGTGTTGCCGCTGGAGTTTGTGGCGGGCGAGAATGCCGAGTCGCTGGGGCTTACGGGGCGGGAGGTGTACGATATTACGGGTCTGAGCGATGATTTGCAGCCTTTGCAAGATGTGACGGTGACGGCGACGGATGAGGATGGGAATGTGAAGTCGTTTTCTGCGACGGTGCGTATCGATACGCCCGTGGAGATCGATTATTATCGCAATGGGGGGATTTTGCATACGGTGTTGCGGGGTTTTTTGAAGGGGTGAAAGAGCGAAGGTAAAGAAAAGCCGGGTACATCTGTGTGATGTGCCCGGCTTTTTTATTTTAGAAAATATGCGTCCTGTTCTTTGCGTATTGTCCAGAGGGGGTCGTTGTCTTCTGGTTGAATCGCGCTTGCTGTGATGAATGCGCCAGCGGGGATGTCCCGGCTTAGCGTATTGCCGTTGGCCATGTGAAAGGGCAGGGGGTTGTCGGGCGCGACGGGTAGCGCAGGGCGCATGAGGTATTCGATGTTTTTGCTGTGGTCGTTGCCGATCTGGTCGCCGGCTTTGAGGGGTTCTTTTGCACGGCCCACAACGTCGAAGGAGGGGCGATAGTCGGTGGTGCCCGTGGGCAGGTTTAAGAGGCCCGCGACGAGTGTTGTGATGGGTGTTTCAACGCCGCAGAGGTGATAGGGTCGGTAGATGAGGGCTGTGGTGCCTTTTTTGTTGGGGATGAGTCCTTTGGTGGTGAGGATGTGGCGGGAGTAGGCGTTTTCACAGGCGATGACGATGAAGACGCCGCCGCCGAGGCCGGGTTCGTTTGCCTGGCGCAGGCAGGAGACGCAGTCGATGACGCCGCGGTGGGATAAGATGCCGCCGTCTTCTTTGGGTGCGAGGACTTCGGGTATCTCAACGGTGCGGACTACGGGGGTGTGCAGGGTGTCTATATCGGGTATGAGGCCGGTGGCATTGGCGGCGATGGTGAGTTCGGTGATGTCGTAACCGGCGATGGAGCCGAGTTCGCCCATGATCTGGCGGCGTTGTGCGATGTGAGCCGAGGGATTTTGGGCGGAGAATATCTGTTCGTCGGGGATCTGGATTTTGCCCCTGGACCATACGATGGCGTTGGTTTGCGGGTCGTAAACGCGGTCGGAGTCGAGTGATTTGCCCCCGCAGAGGACTTCGAGGCCCAGGCTGCGCGCCCATTGTACGAGGCCCATGAGCAGGCCGTGCTGGTCGCCGTCAACAGCGGTATAGACGCGTCCGGCTTTGTCTGCGAGGTGTTTGAGGATGGGTCCGACGGTGACGTCGGTTTCTTTGGATACCATGGCGACGTGTTTGCCGTGTCGGATGGCTTCTATGCCGTGTTTTGCGCCTGCACTGGGGACGCCTGTGGATTCGACGATGACGTCGAGGGGCAGGTCCATCATTTGCATGGCGTCGGTGAGGATGACGTGTTTGCCCTGTTCGATGGCTTTGGCTGCCTGTTGGGTGGTGTCGCAGATGATGGTTTTGTCGGTGTCCAGGCCCGCGTGATGATATGCATTTTGGGCTGCGTCCGGGTTTGTGTCGCAGACGACGGGTACGTCGAGTTGATCGACGACGCGCGATTGTGTGACGAGGGCTGTGGCGTAATGTCCGGTGCCGATGACGCCGACGCGTACGGTGCGGTCAATTTGGGCGAAGAGCTGGTGATAGATCATGGTGGTTTTCCGGGGGTTATGGTATTGCGATTACGCGGGCCGGTGCGCCGTCGGCTTCGGGGATTTTTAAGGGTAGGGCGAAGAAGGATACGCGGTCTGTCGTGAGCATGCCGGTGTTGCAGATGTATTCGATGAGGATGATGCCTTCGCGCAAGAGTATGTCGTGGGTTACAAATTCGGAAAGGGGTGCTCGCTGCCCACTGAGTAACTGGCGGATGGGGTAGTCCTGCGGAAAGTCAAATGCGATGGCGCGGATGTTTTGTGCACGCAGCCATTTTGCGGCGGGGCGCGACATGTAGGGCGCGCGGGTCCAGAATTCGGGGGTTTGATGCGATTCTACTTCGTCCCACCGCGTTTTCATGACGACGATGTCTCCAGGCCGTATGTGCTGTCCGGCAGCGCGAATTTGTGCTTCGCTGATCGGCGTTTCTGGCGCGATGCCCGAGAGATCGACGACTGCGGCTTGCCCCACGATTTGGTCGAGTTCGGTTTCGCTGGTGGTGGGTCCTTCCGGGAACATGTGGCGCGGTGCATCGACGTGTGTAAATCCGTGGACGGCCCATCCCATGTGGGTCACTTGCGCCATGTCGCCGGTTTCAAAACTGCTTTTGAGGCTGCGCTCAACGGGCCAGCGGAAGTGGTCGGCAATGGGCATGGTGAGGTCGATGATGGACATTGTTAGATGTTTTCACGCGTTTCGAGTAAGGCTATGATTTGCAATGCGGCCTCTTGTGGGGTGGTGTCAACGGTGTGTATGACGAGTTCGGGGTTTTCAGGGGGTTCATAGGGGTCAGAGATGCCGGTGAAGTTGGGTATTTCACCTGTGCGCGCTTTTTTGTACAGGCCCTTTGGGTCGCGTTCTTCACATACGTCGAGCGGGGTGTTGATGAATACTTCGATGAAGTCTTTGTCTTCCATGAGTTCGCGCACGCCGTCGCGGTCGGTGCGATAGGGGCTTACAAAGCTGGATAGGGTGATGATTCCGGCGTCGGCAAAGAGTTTGCCGACTTCGCCGATGCGGCGGATGTTTTCAGCGCGGTCTTCGGCTGAGAATCCGAGGTTTTTGTTGAGGCCGTGGCGGATGTTGTCGCCGTCGAGTACATAGGCCAGGTGCCCGCGTTCGATCAGGGCGTGTTCTGCGGTGAATGCAATGGTGCTTTTGCCCGAGCTGGGCAGTCCGGTGAGCCAGATGAGTGCGCCTTTTTGTTCGAGCAGGTCTTCGCGCTGTTTGCGCGCGACATGGCCTTCGTGCCAGACGATGTTGGTGGCTTTTACTTCGGTCAAGAGATTCCTCCTGGTAAGGGTTAGGGTTGTGTTTCAGGTGTTTAAGATACCAAATTTTGGGTGTGAGGATGTAAGAATATTTAGCGGTCAGTAGTCAGTGGTCAGTTATCTATTGTAAGGGCGAGGCATGCCTCGCCCGTCATCGCGGCATGGTTTTGAGCCGCGATCCAGAAGGTTTTTTCTATTGTCGTTGTGCTCCTTGTGGTATAATTTAACGATTACACAACGAGACACGCAATTGGAGGGAGAAGCCATGGCTGATCGAAAGAAGATAGCAGCGGTGATTACGTCGTATTTTCCGCGGTCACATGCCGATGTGATTGTGACGAAGTTTTTGAAGGGGTTTCCAACCGATGACGGGTTGCTTTCGCCAGAGGTGGATGTGGTGTCGATGTATCTGGATCAGGTGCATTTTGGAGAGGATATCGGGTGCGCGATTGCCGAGGAATTCGGTGTGCCGATGTACGGGAGTATTAACCAGGCGTTGACTTTGGGTGGTGATGAGCTGGCGGTGGATGGGGTGTTGCTGATTGGCGAGCACGGCGATTATCCGTGGAATGAGAAAGAGCAACATATGTATCCGCGGAAGTATTTTTTTGAGCAGATTTGCGGGGTGTTCGCGTCGTCGGGGCGGTCTGTTCCGGTGTTTAGCGATAAGCATCTTTCGTATAATTGGCACGATGCAAAGTGGATGTACGATCGCGCGCGGGAGCTGGAGGTGCCGTTTATGGCGGGGTCGTCTCTTCCGCTTGCATGGCGCAAGCCGTGGCTTGAGTATGAGCTGGATACGGAGATTGAGTCGGCGATTTCGGTGGCTTTTGGCGGGCTTGATTCTTATGGTTTTCACGCGCTGGAGACGCTGCAGTGTATGGTTGAGCGCCGCGTGGGAGGGGAGACGGGGATTGTGGCGGTGCAGTGTTTGGAGGGGGATGATGTCTGGGCGTCAGATGCGTGGGATCGCGATTTGTACGCGGCGGCGATAGAGCATATTGAGGCGAAAGAAGATGGCGATGCGCGCGATCATTGCGAGAATCCGGCTGTTTTTTTGATAGAGTATGCAGATGGGTTGAAGGCGGCGACGTTTATGTTGAATGGGTACACGCGGGGGAAGGGTTTTGCGGCGCGGCGCGGGGGAGAGGTGGATAATATGCGCGTTTTTTTGCCGGATAATCCGCATGCGCATTTCAGTTATTTGAGTTTGAATATTCAACAGATGTTTTTGACGGGTAAGCCGCAGTATCCGGTTGAGCGCACGTTGCTGATTTCCGGTGCGCTGGAGGCGTTGATAGATTCGCGGTATGAGGGGTACAGGCGGATTGAGACGCCGCATCTGGATGTATCTTATTGTTCTTATGAGGCGATGCCGATTCGGCCCACGAGTCCCGATCCGATAGGCGCGAGTCTGGTGCCGTTTGAGTGATTTGTGTCTCCAAACGAAGGATAGTGGTGTCAAAAAGCTGATGATTTTTTCTGTCATTGCGGCATGATTTTGAGCCGCAATCCAGCCTTTTTTAGAAAACTTATGGACGATTCTTTATTATTAAAGTGCGTTAAAAATCCTGAACACAAGAGGACTTATACGATTGATTTTGAGTCGTCGGAGTTTACGGCGCTGTACGCGGTGACGGGGCAGCCGATTTTTGCGACGGTTTCGATTTCTTATGTGCCGGGAGAGGTGTGTGTGGAGCAGATGTCGTTGAAGCGGTATTTGGGGTCGTTTCGAGATGAGAAGGTGTTTTACGAGGGTGTGGTTAATAAAATTGTGGATGATTTTGTAGCGGCCTGCGATCCTCTATCGTTAGATGTGACGGGTGATTTTGCAGTGCGGGGTGGTATTGAGACGCGGGTGTCTGTGATGTACGAGCGCGAGGATGAGGGATGAGTTCACTATTAGAGGCGTTTGATAATCCGAATCCAGAGCGGCGTTATACGATTGAGTTTACGTTTCCGGAGTTTACGTCGCTGTGTCCCAAGACGGGGCAGCCGGATTTTGCGACGATTGTGATCTGGTATGTGCCGGGTCCGCGATGCGTGGAGTTGCGGTCGCTGAAGCACTATTTCTGGTCGTTCCGAGATCAGGGGATTTATATGGAGCCTGTGACGAATCAGATTTTGAACGATCTGGTAGATCTGTGCGATCCGGTCGAGATGGAGGTGATCAGCCGTTTCAATATTCGCGGGGGTGTAGATCACGAGATTACAGCGTCGTATCAGCGGGCAGATGAGGAGGGATCTGTTTGATGTCAGGTCTCAAGGATAGGCGTCATGTGTCAGATCTGGCGCGTGAGATTGAGCGTCTGGTTGCACAGGGTGAATTGTGGCCGGGCTTTGATCCGCTCGCGATTCCTCTTGTTTTTTACGATGGTGACGATACATACCTTTTTCGATGTTCGGAGGTTCCCGAGGGTTTCAGGAAGATGCGGGTTGGTGAATGCGATGTGCTTGTGTACGATGGACGCTATCCAGTCGTGACTGCCAGCAGTGTTGTCGAGATTGCGGGAATGCCGGCAGCCAGTGTTATGTTCGATGGATCGGCAAATCAAGTGCCGACAGTTATAGCTTCGTTAGCAATTCACGAGGCGTTTCATGTCTATCAACAAGCTTGCCATCCCACCTGGCAGGGAAACGAAGTTGTGCTTTATCTTTATCCGGTAGATGATGCGAATTTGCTGTCTCTTCGGCGGATGGAGACAGAGGCGTTGCGACGGGCGCTCTCTGCGAATGGGTCCGAGGAGAAGCGATGTTGGACGCTGCGGGCACTCAGGACGCGGCAGGATCGATATGCGGGGATGGCGCCAGAATTTTCCACCTATGAACGAGGGACGGAGTTGCTGGAAGGACTTGCCTCTTATGTGGAGGCGATGTCTGTGGATCGGATGAGCGTGGATTTGCCACGGGAGGGTTATGCCGCGAATGAGGTGCGCGGACGCTGCTACGAGATAGGGCATGCGCTTGCGGTTTTGCTCGATGCGTTTGCGCCAATGTGGAAGACGATGTTTGAAGCGGATGATGAGCAGGCGTTGGATTTATATCTTTTAGAGGTTCTCGAAAAGAGCGGGCGTCAGTGTGGTGACTTTACCGAAGCGGAGATCGCACATTTTGAAGCTGTTGCAAGAGAAGATGTGCAGAATCTGCTTGCACAGCGGTCTGAGGAAAAGCGGGCGTTTGATTCACAGGTGGGCATGCGCCTGTCTGTCATAGCATCTGATACAGTTCCTCTGTGGGTGAATGGTACGGATCCGAGTAATCTCAGGATTGTAGAGGGGGGTGTGCTCCATACGCGGTTCGTTCACATCTGTCACGAGAGTGGTCAATTGGAGATGCTGACGGATAGGATGGATGATGTTGTGGCGCTGACTGTGGCAGTGGGTCCCCATCCACTGATGAATGGCGTTCTGAGGTTGACGATAGCGGGGCTTGATGCATTAGAGGTGGTGTTTGACGATGGGGCGGTGAATATTTCTGGCTCTGGTCTGACTGCCCAATTCACCAACGCAACCGTGGATGAAAATGATGGGGAGGTTACGGTTTACTTGGAGTGAGATGGGGATTGATAGTGGTGGATTTTCACCTACTTGTACATTACTTAAAAAAGAATCGCTCTACTCTCCGCTTCAAAATCAGGCGATTATAACAGGGCAATGCTAAAAAAAACGCCGACAGGACTTGCTTAATTCTAAAAGGTCTGTTGTGACTACTCCCAACGCTGAAGCAGTTGGGCTTCTTGGCGGTCAATCCGCCTGACGTTGTAGCCCCAACGTCAATATGTTTATCGCAGCATTGTGGTCTCTGTC
>JAPOXY010000203.1 GCA_026706845.1 Gemmatimonadota bacterium | reverse complement strand
AGTCTGTCCCAGTGTGCGATATTTCATGCCATGACTCCTGTCACACCACAATTGGCAACTGCGCCAGCTTCCACTGTGAGGACCTGCCAGCCGTTGTCCTCAAATCGCCACGAGAATGAGATGTCTGAATCGCCGCCATTGTAAAACATTACGCCATCTACATCTGTTCCGGAATGGATCACAAGCGGAAGGATTTGTTGGGGAACACCGCGCTCGCCATTGGCGTGTTTCACTTCGACTGTTGGCGTTACTTTGCTTTTTACTTCTCGCGTGCCCAAAAGCAATGGGCCGTAACATCCAGTCACGGGTCCAATGCCCCAGTTGCGCCCGTGTCCAGCCGCTGTCGAACAGATCGCGCCACCCATATCGGCGTGTTCTCGACCACCGCGCAGCACCCGACGCGCCATCGTCAGCTTGTCTGCTGCCTGCTTTAATGCGCGCTCGGCATAGTGCTCATCACCCGTCACCTGATATGCCAGCGTTAGTGCTGCGGTGCTCGGTTCTGTTGTGGGGGTTACGGAGCCGTCGCCATTCCAAATACCCCAATACGTCATGTCGTTGCGCTTGCCCACGCCGGGCCAATCGCGGCGGCGCGCCTGTGGAAAGACCATGGCTATTTCGCCTTCTTGCAGATCGGGAAAATGCGCGATTTGCGCCTGAATTGCCTCGTCCAGAGAGGGATCGGAGAATTGCCGCCGAAAATGGGAGATCGCCGCCGCGCCGGGGTCCGAATACGGATCCAGCAATTCGTTGACCATCGATTCTGCAATTCGCCGCGCCGCCTGGTGAAATACAGCGTCTCCCGATGCTTCGAATAGATCGCCCAGTGCGTATATGACGCCAGAAGCCAGCAGTACTTCGACTCCGATGAGCGGGTCGCCAGGGACGTGATGCCCGGCTTGTGCCGCCTTTTTTTGTTGTCCAGTCGCCTGCTTGCCAAATTTCGGTTGTCCGTTTGCATCCCAGGCAATGGGCAAGGGGCCATCTGGTATGGCGACAATCATTTCTGCCCGACGTCTGCCGTATTGCAATGCCCAGTCCAGGTACCGGTCTTGTCCCGTCATTCTATGTGCGGCAAGGGCAATGTGGACAAAGCGGAAGTGCTCGGCAATTTCGGCATCATAGCCGTCGTCTCGTCCTACTGTGCGCGTGCCAATATAATATCCGTAAAACCGGTTGCGCTCCCAGTCAAACCATTCGGGAATGCCTTCGACCCAGTTGCCGATGTGTTCGGCTGCGTCTTGTAGTAGTGCGTTTGCTTTTTCGTCTTCAGAAAATAATCCGAGGTAACGCGGCAAAAAGAGCAGAAAGGGTTCGGTTCCGTGATGGGCTTCGGCTTCGGGTTCATAACCGTGCAGACAGTCCCGTTCCACCCATCCGGCGAGCATATCGCGCAGGTGTTCAAAGTGCTCCCGCACTTCGTCATTTCCGGTGATGAGATAGTGGGGGAACCATGCCAGCGAATAGTTCGCTTCATCTTCGCCTCCGCCATGTCTGCTCGGCGGGTCCATACGACGGCTTTGATCTAACCACGCATCCATCTCTTTTCGCAATGTCCGATAATGTTCAAAGCACTGTTTCATAAGTAGGCCCTCCAGAAGTTGTTTTTCTTTTTTGCCGTTGGGATTTATTATCTTGACGCTTCGAAAACGCGAAACTAATTTGTCAGACAGCATAGCGGAAAAAAATTTCAAAGTCAAGGTCTCTTGAAGCCTATTGGAAAGGATTGCCATGTCGGACATTCGCATTCGCGCAGAACACCTCGAACCGTTTATCCAATCGGTTTTTGAAAACGCGGGTATGCCGCCCGAAGACGCCGCCATAGAAGCAGAAGTGCTCATTTGGGCGAATCTGCGCGGGGTTGATTCGCACGGGGTTTTGCGTGTTATCTCGTATCTCAACAATATTGAGACAGGCGCGATGAATCCCCGGCCCAATATTCGCGTCGTGAAAGAGTCGCCAGCGGTTGCCCATATCGCCTGTGACCGCGCTCTTGGACCTGTGGCGACTGTTCCCGCGATGAAAAAAGCCATTGAGAAGGCCAAAAATGTGGGGATCGGATGGGTGTTGCTCAGCGACGTTACACATCAGGGCGCGATGGCTTATTATTCTTTGATGGCGGCACAGGAGGGCTTTGCGGGTATTGCCATTGTTTGCAGTCCGCCCAATATGACCCCTTTTGGTGCGAAGGCAGCGGGCGTTCACAATAGCCCGATAGCCGTTGCGGTTCCGGCAAACAAACGCGATCCCATCAGTCTCGATATGGCGACCAGTGTGGCAGCGGGTGGCAAACTTCAACTCGCGCAGGATAAGGGCGTGCCGCTGGGCGAAGATTGGGCACTTGATGCCGAGGGCAATCCGACGACGGATGCGCGTAAGGGTGTTATCTTGCGTCCGGCAGGTGGCCCCAAGGGATCGGGTCTTGCCCTTATTTTTCAGTGTTTGTCCAGTTTGATGGTCGATAATCCTCTGCTCGTTCCCGTATTGCGCGGGGGCGAGAGTTTAAAAAAGCAAAACGGCATTGTCGCTGCGATTGATATTTCCTTTTTTGTCGATGTGGATGATTACAAAGACCACGTTGATAATTTGATCGATGAACTCAAAGCACTGCCCAGAGCAGATGGTTTTGACGATATCCTCATGCCCGGCGAGCCCGAAAATCGCACCCTTGCCGAACGGTCTGTCGAAGGTATTCCCATTCCAGCGGGTACGGCGGAAAAACTCCGCAAAGCCGCGCAGCGCTTTGATCTCGCGTTGCCCGAAGGAATGTAAAAGATTGGAATAAACATGTCAGAAATTGTAACCATTAAAGATGTCAAAACTATTGTGACGCAGCCTGCGGGTTCGCGGCTCGTTATTGTCAAAGTTATTACGTCGGAACCCGGGCTTTACGGGTTGGGTTGTGCGACATTTACGCAGCGATTTCACGCGGTGCGTACGGCTATTGAAAAACATCTCAAGCCTTTTGTTATGGGACGCGATGTGGATCGCATTGAGGAAATCTGGCAGATGAGCATGGTCAATGGGTACTGGCGAACTGGTCCCGTGCTCAATAATGCCATATCGGGGGTGGGCCAGGCTCGGCGGGATAATAAGCGCCAGCCCGCGGGAACGCCAG
>JAPOXY010000202.1 GCA_026706845.1 Gemmatimonadota bacterium | reverse complement strand
CGGATACGCGTACGCGCTGAGCTTGAGCCTCGGCGAAGAACCGGAGTTAAACTCCATAGAGGATGTCGAGAAAATTCTGCGGACACACGGCGAGGTACTCTACGAAGAGGATGAAATAGTCGTCGCAATTATAGGCGAATACGGGTATTCGACTGAGGGAATTTTTGGAAAATTCGAAACAGGGGTCGATTTTCTAAAACCGCTCTTTGGACGGCGCATTTTCTTTCCATCGCGTGCCGAAGGCATTGAAGGCACTGCCCTCTGCCAGCGAGCATATACCCTGATAGTGAGTCCAGAAGGCGAGATATTGCACATCAATCGCTTTCACGACACGGCGTGGTCGCCAGTGGAACCGCGTTGCACGCGCAATTTGATGGCTGAAATTCAGCCCGGACTAACACTGGACCTGCACGAATACGGAGGAGATGGCTTCTGGTTCTCCGCCCGCCACCAGCGCAACGAAAATGATGAAATATGGGAAAAGCGGATGGCAGATGCAATCATTCGGGCAGTTGCCAATTCCGGAGCCAAACTTGCGCCAGAAGGTTATTCGCCCGGATCGTTTTTTGAAACAGGAGAACGCGGCGTATTCTGGTTGATCGCCCAGGAGCGAGGCGAGGGACTGAATCTGGCCGATTACGGAGCGCATCAATACGGTCCGTCATTCACAATTGAGACGGGAATGACCATGCAGGGCGGTTATCAGGAGCGCGTGCAAACGTCCATGCTGGCAGCGCAAACCGCGATCTCAGTTTTTGAAGAACGCTGGCGTTGAGACAATAAAGATTACCCGTGAGGGGAATGGCTTTATGAATTTAATCCAAAAAATTGCATTGTGTGTTTTTGTCGCGCTTATTGCGTGTGGTGGAAATAAACCCACAGAACCAGAAAATGGAGATACTCCCACAGATAGCGGTCTGGATGCACACCGCTTTGACATTACGGAAAATCAGACCAGTGATTTCGGGATGAACACGCCTGGAGGACGCGGGGGCAGAATCATTCGGGTGACAAATCTGTTGGCGAGTGGACAGGGATCCCTCAATGCGGCACTATCTGCATCGGGCTCGCGTATTGTGGTATTCGAAGTGGGAGGGGTAATTGACCTGAACAAAACGCGGTTGAACATCCGCGAACCTTTTGTAACTGTGGCTGGACAAACCGCACCGAGCCCGGGCATTACCATCATTCGCGGTGCCATTTTCATTCAGACACACGATGTAGTTTTACAACATATTCGGGTGCGACCAGGCGATGCGGGCGAAGCAAAAAGAAGTGGATGGGAGCCAGATGGCATCTCCACAGCGGGTGCTGATGCGTACAATATATTGATCGATCACTGTTCGATTTCATGGGCAGTAGATGAAAATTTGAGCGCGTCTGGTCCAAACACCGAGGGACCAGACGCAACTTCTCGTCGCATCGCATTTGTCAATTGCATTATCGCCGAATGCCTGAATGATGCATCGCACAGCAAAGGCCCGCACTCCATGGGATCGCTGATTCACGACTTCTGTCGGGAGATCGCCATCATCGGCAATTTGTATGCCCACAATGCAAATCGCAACCCGTATTTCAAAGCATTTACAACCGGGGTGATCGTGAACAATTTGATCTACAACCCGGGATCCCGAGCGATTCAACTGAGTTTTTCAGATGCCGAATTTAGCGATACCAATCTCGTTCCACAAAATGCGCGTGTGAGCGTGGTGGGCAACGTGATGATTCACGGTGACAATACGCGGTCGGGACTGGCATTGGTGTCCTCAAAGGGCGATGCCTATCTCGAGGATAATATCGCTTTAGATAGAACAGGAGCTAATGTGCCTTTGACCTCGGGCAATATCCGCATTTTGGAAGAGAAACCCATCTGGGGTAACATCACACCATTGCCTGCATCAGCAGTAGTGGAACATGTGGTACAAAGCGCGGGTGCGCGTCCGAAAGACCGCGATGAAATAGATCAGCGTATTATACGCGAGTTTCTCGAACGCAAAGGTCGGATGATCGATAGCCAGCAGGAGGCGGGTGGATATCCCCAGATAAATATGGTCAGACGACCACTGAATATTCCTCCGGATGTGGATGCGTGGTTGGCGCGACTCGCGGCAGAACTCGAAGGAAAATAACCGTTAAAAGAGAAAGGATAATTCATGCAGAAACGAACCCTTGGACGCACTGGTCATCAGAGCACAGTAGCGACCTTTGGCACATTCTCGGTTGGATATGTGGATCAGGACGAAGCAGATCGCGCCATACAACTCGTCCTTGACCACGGCGTAAACCACATCGACATAGCACCGAGCTATGGGCACGCGATGGAACGCGTTGCTCCTTGGATGCCCGACATACGGGACGACGTATTCCTCGGCTCAAAAACAAACTGTCGCACGCGCGACGAAGCGTGGCGGGATGTGGAACAAATGATGAAACGACTAAACGTCGAAAACTTTGACCTGTTCCAACTCCACTCAGTCGGCACCATCCCCGAACTGGACAAAGCCACCGCATCGGGCGGCGCACTCGAAACCCTGATAGAAATGCGCGAACAGGGTTTGACCAGATGGCTGGGCATCACCGGGCACGGGCCTCAGGTACCGAGTACCATCCTGGAAAGCCTGAGCCGCTTCGACTTCGACACCGTCATGTTCCCCCTGAACCCGGCAAGCATGCGAGACGCGAATTATCGCCGGGACGCCGAAGCACTACTCGCCGAAGCAAATGCACGCGACATCGGCATCCAAACAATCAAAATGATCGCACGCGGTGGCTGGGGTGAAAATTCAAAAGACTGCAACACCTGGTACGACCCGCACCGGGAACAAAAAGCCATTGACCGTTCCCTGTGGTGGGTCTTGTCCCAGCCGGTACACACCGCCCCCACTTGCGGCGAAATCAGCCTGTTGCCAAAAGTTCTCAACTCAGCCGAGCGATTCGTCCCCCTCACCCCTGACGAACAGGCCGCCGCCATCGCCGCACAGCGACCGCCCCAGCCGCTTCCCGCACTGGCGATTCCCGAAGTGTGAACCACCCCCATAACCTCTTGCCAGACACACAAAACTTTGGCATCATGAAAAAAGAAAGCGTTGGACTCTGGGCTTTTTTTCTTCTATGGACCAGGCCAGATCTGACGAATAACCATCCTCAAATTGAGAAGGAGTTTATCATGCTCAAGCAAATAGTCGGTGCAATTCTCACTATTGTAGGGGTAGCGGTTGCCATCCACACCGTAGTAGAACCGCTCTATCACGCCTCCAGCGACGGGCAGCCATACAGTCCATTTTGGAACATCTTGAATCTGTTAATGATTCTATCAATCATTCTGGGCCTGATATTCGGATACATCCGCAAGAAAGGCGTCGCTGGTGGCGACGCGATTACCCGCGAATACCTCGCCGCCAACATCCAGTTCTACGGCTTATTATTCGTCGGCATCCTGTTTTTTTGGAACTATTTCAATCTCCACAGTGATGCATTTACCGCAATAGGGGCAGAGACCGTATCCCTCGTGTGGATACTCATCGACGCCAGCCTCCCGCTACTTTTGGGCGCAACGGGCATATCTCTGCTACGCAGCAGCGACGAGTAAAGTGGCGCAACTACTATTCATAGCTGGTGGGGGTGCTCTGGGAGCCTTATTGCGCTACGGCATGTCCATGAGCATACACATCCTGTTCGGACGCGGCTTTCCCTATGGCACGCTCACGGTCAACGTCACCGGATCGATCCTCATGGGGCTCCTTTACGTATGCCTGTCTGAATATATGGACATGCCCTGGCGCGATGGTCTGCTAATAGGTCTCCTGGGGGCATTCACCACTTTTTCGACCTTTTCCATCGAAACCCTGCACCTGCTGGAAACGAACCACCCTGTACTCGCCTTGATGAACATCCTCTTAAGTGTCACCCTCTGCATCGCGGGGTGCTGGATCGGCATTGCAATCGGGCGAGCGCTATAAAGGAATTTATCATACTAAAAAAATGAAATCTGAAAGAACACTCTGACCAATGGCGTGTATAAACAGCACAGACAGAAGACAGTTACAAACCGTTACACAAAGGAGAATTTCATGGTCAAACGCATCATCGCCATTGGCATCATCTTTTTCTGCATCGCAGTAGGCTGGATTATTCTGAGTGCCACCGTCCACATTCGCACAGAGCAACAGGACGACAAGCTCAAAAGTGCTGTGGGGCAACTCTGGGGCACGGCGCAGACCCAGCGAGCACCACAAATCTACTGGCTGGAGCGCGTCACCCATATCGAAACTATCGACGGCGAGTCTGTCTCACGCACAGTAGATGAAAAACATTTCTTGAACCTCAAAGCCAGTCGCATTGAAGTTGACCTGTCTCTGGATCACCGTCGCAAAGGCTTGCTGTGGTATTCCACCTATCAGGTGCAATTCGCAGCCTCTTACACCCTGATCAACCCCACCGACCAGAACCGGCACCTGTCCTTCGACCTGGAACTACCCGCCCCGAATGCAGTGTACGACGACTTCACTTTAACCGTTGACGGTCAATCCATTGCCGAACTCCCAATCCGCAACGGTCATTTAATCCAACCCATCGAACTATCACCCGGACAGGAACTCTCCATTGATCTCTCCTATCACTCCCAGGGCCTGGACCAATGGCGGTACAGTTTTGGGGACCACGTCAATCAGGTATCGGACTTTGAACTGGCGATGCATACGGACTTCGCCGCCATTGACTTTCCCCCAGATAGCATGTCTCCCACCTCAAGGACCCGCGATGGCGACGCCTGGACCCTGACGTGGAAATACAATCATCTCCTCACCGGCATTGACCTGGGAATGATCCTCCCGGCCCGTCTCAATCCCGGACCCTGGGTCGGCAAAGTCGTTGCCGCCGCCCCCATCTCCCTCTTTCTTTTTTTCTTTTTGCTCTTTATCTTTTCCATAGTGCGCGGCCTCGACCTGCACCCGATGCACTATTTCTTCATCGGTGCTGCCTTCTTTAGTTTTCACCTGCTACTGGCTTATCTGGTTGACCACCTGAACATCCACTATGCCTTTGTCCTATCTTCGGCGGTCTCCATTGTCCTCGTCATTTCGTACATGAGGCTGGTCCTGGGCACGCGCCTGGCATTTGTCGAAATCGGCCTGGGACAATTTGTCTATCTCGTGCTCTTTTCCTACACCTTTTTCTTTCCCGGCTATACCGGACTCGCCGTCACCCTCTTGTGCATCACAACCCTGTTCGCCGCCATGCAATTCACCGGCCGCATCGACTGGAACACAGTATTTAATAAGGAATCATCTCAATGAGTATATCAGTAGAGAAAATCGATCTCAACGTCTTGAACATGCATACGCGATTCCCGTTTAAATACGGAATAGCATCGCTCGTGGCATTGCCCCATTTATTTGTGCGGGCGCAGGTCAAAGTCGATGGAAAAACAGAAATTGGACTGGCTGCAGAGGGATTGCCGCCAAAGTGGTTCACCAAAAATCCAGATGCGCCATTTGAATCTGATCTGGATGAAATGCTCACCGTTATTCAAAATGCCTGTGATATTGCCCTGCACAGCGATGCAGAAAAATCGGTATTCGATCTCTGGCAGACGATTTATGCCAAACAGCGCGCGTGGGCCACAACAATGGCCTATCCACCGCTCTTATGGTCATTCGGCGTCAGCATGATCGAACGCGCAGTAATCGACGCCTTTTGCAGGGCAAAAGACGTGACATTTGCACAAGCTGTAAAAGAAAATGCATTGGGCATTCGCCTATCCGATATCCACGGCGAATTGCACGGCAACACCCCCGGCGACCTCTTGCCACACGCGGCGCGGCGATCAATCACCGTGCGGCACACCGTGGGCCTCGCCGATCCATTGACCGATGGAGACATTGCAGACGAAGACCGCGTAAATGATGGCCTGCCGCAGTCATTGGCCGCAAATATCGAAGCCTATCGGTTGACACATCTAAAAATTAAACTGTGCGGCGATGCAGAACAGGACCTTGCTCGCCTTTGGCAAATCGCAGATCTGATGCCCGATCAATGCGCCTTCACACTCGATGGCAACGAACAGTACACAGAAGTCGAACCCTTTAGAAAACTCTGGAACACCATACAAGGCGATACCGTGCTCTCGTCTTTTATGGAAGGACTGATCTTTGTCGAACAGCCACTCCATCGCGACATGGCCCTCAGCACAACCGTCAAAGCCGTATTGACAGATTGGACCGACCGCCCCCCGATGATCATCGACGAATCGGACGGCGCGCTCGACAGTGCAACACAGGCATTGGATTGCGGCTACGTGGGCACGAGCCACAAAAATTGTAAAGGCATTTTCAAGGGCATTGCCAATGCGTGCTTAATAGCCCATCGCCAACAACGCGACCCCTCGGGAACTTATGTCTTAAGCAGTGAAGACCTCGCCAATGTCGGCCCCGTGGCTCTGTTACAGGACCTCGCTGTACTCGCTGTATTGGGCGTAGATCACTCAGAACGCAACGGACATCACTATTTTGCGGGATTGGACATGTATCCCGAAACCATACAAAAACAGGTACTCGCGCATCACAGCACCCTTTATCGCCAACACGCGCGGGGCTTTCCCATTCTAAATGTACACAATGGCACACTCAACGTAGAAAGCGTTGTCGAAGCACCATTTGGTTATGGCTTTGAACTGGACACCCTCCAATTTACCCTCCTTGCGGACTGGACCATAGATGAACTCGCCTGAAAGTTAAAACAATGACCATAGACTGGCACCACATCGAAAAAGAAGTAACGAATTTCTTGCAGCACCTGATTCGGTGTAACACGACCAATCCCCCCGGCAATGAAATCCTGTGTGCAAATTATATTGCCGATATATTGAAGCGCGAGGGCATTGACCCCACGATCACAGAATCAGAACCCGGACGCGGAAATGTCACAGCGCGCTTAAAAGGTGGAAACGCACCCGCGCTCATGCTATTGGGACACACCGATGTCGTCGCCGTAGAACCCGATAAATGGTCGCGCGACCCCTTTGGCGGGGAATTGCACAACGGCTATATCTGGGGACGCGGCGCACTGGACATGAAAAACATGGTCGCAGCAGAACTCATGGTCTTCTTGCTCTTAAAACGGCAGGGTGTGACCCTGAACCGCGACGTAATCTATGCGGCAACCGCAGATGAAGAGGCTGGCAGAGGAAACCACGGCATCGGTTGGCTCATCGATCACCATCCCGAACAAGTCAATGCAAAATACGTATTGACAGAAGGCGGAGGCGGTGATTTTTATGTAAATGGAAAACACTTTTATACGTGTCAAACGGGACAAAAGGGCATTTTTCGATTTCGCCTGCAAGCAAAAGGACGCCCAGGACACGGCTCCCGTCCACACCGCGACAATGCAGTCGTCAAACTCAGCCGCGCCATTGCAGCTTTGGGACAGGCAAAACTTCCCATGCACCCCTCTAAAACACTGCGCGCATTCTTAGAAGGCATAGCAGCGACACAGGACGATGAGACCGCACAACAGTTGCGCCGCGCACTCGATGAGACAGACAGCGAGAACGCATTGCAAAAATTGCCCCTCGCGCCAGATATGATCGCCTCACTGCGCGCCCTATTGCACAACACGATCTCTCCAACAATCCTCGAAGCAGGCAGCAAAATCAATGTCATCCCCGCTGAAGCAACTGCGCGGATCGATGGCCGGCTCGCGCCCGGACAGACCGACAAGAGCTTTGAAGCCGAAATCCGATCCTCGATTGGCGATGAAATTGATCTTATTGTGGACCAGTATAGCCCACCTTTAGAAGCCAGTACAGATTCGCCCTTATATGAAACCATCGTCCAGGTCATGGCAGAACGCGACCCAGACGCCACCGTAGTCCCCGCGCTGATGAGCGGAGGCACAGACGCCAAGCATATTTGTCCGCGTTGGCCCCATGTACAGGTTTACGGATTTATGCCCCACCGACAAGTGCGAGAAGAAAAAGAAATGAATCTGATACACGGGCATAACGAACGCACCTCAGTCGAAAATCTCGTCTTTGCAACGCGCATTTTATACGATATTGTAATGCGATTTTGCCAATCCTCACCGGGAGATAACGCGTGAAAATTCTGGTGACAGATTATGCCTGGGCAAATTTAGACGTAGAAAAAAGTGTCCTGGATGAAATCGGTGCCGAACTCATTCCCGCACCCGATGGCGAAGAAAAAACACTTGTCCAATTGGCGCAGGGGTGCTGTGGCATCATGACCTGCTGGGCGCAAACAACGCGCGCGGTTATCGCATCTGCATTGCCCGATCTGAAAGTAATCGTGCGATACGGCGTAGGACTGGACAATATCGATGTAGCCTATGCAACCAAACAGGGCATTCCCGTAGCCAATGTACCCGATTATTGTTTTATCGACGTAGCCGAGCAAACCATGGCCCTGCTATTGGGGCTTTCGCACAAAGTCGCGCAATTTGATCGGCTCATTCGCAGCGGCACCTGGGATATCCAGGCCGGCTTGCCCCTGCGGCGTTTAACGGGACAGGTACTCGGCCTGATCGGCTTTGGGCAAATTGCGCGCGAGGTCGTTCCCCGCGCCCGGGCTTTTGGGCTACATGTGTTGGCCTACTCGCGGTCTCTGACACCGGAACAAGCGCGCGCCTGTGGCGTCGAATTCGCGGATCTGGACACCCTGCTTCGCACATCGGATTTCGTATCGCTTCACTGTCCATCTACCGATGAAACGCGAGGCTTGATCAATGCCGATAATCTCGCAAAAATGAAGCCAACAGCGTGTTTGATCAACACTTCGCGGGGCGATATTGTCGATGAATCAGCACTACTCGAGGCATTAAAAAATAACACCATTGCGAGTGCTGCCCTCGATGTGCGATGCCAGGAACCGCCCGAAACAGGAGATCGTTTAATCCATACAGATCGGGTAATTCACAGCCCGCACTCGGCTTTTTATTCCGAAGAATCGCTCGTTGAATTGCAAAAAAAAGCCGCCTGGGAAGCGCGACGAGTCCTGACGGGAAAAGCACCCGTGCATCTGGTCAACCCGGAATATGAGAATCAGTAACCAAAGGAGTATCAGTGTGAGCAAACCAAACGTGGGTATTGTGATTCGGAAATCGCTCAGAAAAAAAATATTGAGTGATCGGGATTTGGAGACATTGGAAAGTTTTGCAAATGTGACAATCAACGATGAAGACCGCGATATCGTAGATGAAGAAGCGGCTGAATTTCTGAACGGAATGGATGGAGCGATGACGAGCTGGAACTCGGGAGATTTGACACCAGCAATTCTGGAAGGCGTGCCAACGCTAAAAATTTGGGCTTATGGCGCGGGCACCGTAAAAGGAAAAATCTGCGACGAAGCGTGGGAAAAAGATATTGTGGTAACAAGTGCTGCGCCGGCGATAGCCGATGATGTCGCGGAACTGACCATGGGATTTATGACCATGGGATTGCGCCGGGTATTTTCCCATTCGCGCGCCATGCGAGAAGGCGAAAAAAAACCGGACAAGACCGAATCTCGCTCGCTATATCGGCGCACAATAGGCGTCATCAGTGCCAGCCAGGTCGGGCAGCGCGTAATGCGGTTGTTGCGACCCTATCAGACGCGCATATTGCTCTACGACCCCTTTGTGACGCCAGAGCGGGCGCGCGAGGAATTTGGCGCAGAACTCGCGGACCTGGAGACAATAGCGCGCGAGGCAGAAGTGGTAACCGTTCACGCACCAAAATTGGACGCGACATATCACCTCTGGAATGAAACGCATTTCAAACTCATGCGCGATGACTGCGTATTTATCAACACATCGCGCGGTGCCAATATCGACGAAGCCGCGCTAGTCGCAGAATTGCAAAAAGGGCGATTCTCCGCCTTCTTAGACGTAACCGATCCCGAACCGCCTGCTATGGACAGCCCACTGCGCCGTTTGCCCAACGTGGTCTTAACGCCGCATTGCGCCGGGCTACAATCCTATCGCATCGGCGCACTGGTAGTCGAAGAATTGCGCCGATTTTTTGCGGGTGAAGACCAGCTATTTCAAGTCAAACGAGAAATGTTGGATCGGCTGGCATAGAAAGGATATAATGCAAAAACGCGTAGATTATTTATCCTGGGATGAGTATTTTATGGGTGTGGCCTTGCTATCGGCGCACCGCAGCAAAGACCCCAATACACAGGTAGGCGCATGTATTATCAATGAAAAAAAGAAAATCGTGGGCATTGGATACAACGGATTGCCCATTGGATGTTCGGACGATGAGTTTCCCTGGGGCAGAGAAGGCGATTTTCTCGACACAAAATATCCCTATATCTGCCATGCAGAATTAAATGCAATTCTGAACAAAATCAGCGCAGACTTACATGAATGCACGCTTTACGTCACCTTATTTCCGTGCAATGAATGTGCAAAAGTAATAATCCAGTCGGGCATTCGCGAAGTGATCTATCTGGCGAATAAATATCCGAAATCCGATTCCGTAAAAGCCACCTACCGCATGTTTAACAGTGCGGGGGTTCGCTATCGCGCGCTGGAAGAATATCGAGAGCGCGTTGTCCTTGATTTCAGGGTCTGAGTCATGGCATCTCTGGCATTTCAAGATAGCATCACCAAGGCATTGCCAGGCGCGACCGATTTGAAGCGCGCGCTTGTGGATATTTTATACCGCAGGCAGTTTGGTGCATTGCTAATTTTGGGCATTGACACCAATCAAGCGCATGGGGACAATGTGAGCCAGGTGCTTAAAGTGCTAAATACTATGGCAGAATTTATTCCCATTCCCGATATCTTTCGCATAGCAAAGAACAAACTCGCCGTACTTTTTAATGCCGATGATGCGCGTGTACAGGAAATTCCATCATCTCTGCCTACCGTGATTGCAGAGCAAACAGGACAGCGCGTATCTTGTGGTGGCATCAAAATATCGAGCGAAGATTATGGCCTGCATCCCCAAATGTCCGAGATAATCTTTTCCACTGTCCAATGCGTACTCGCCCGGGCACAACAACATGCGATCCCGCAGGTGGTCTGGTTGACCGAAAAATCTACTGAGGATACATTATCGGATATTTCCCTGAACTTTTTTCGAGAAATTGCGCGTATCAATGCCGCCCTGTTACACAGGATGACACTGGAATCGCGCACAGATTTTCTGACAGGTCTGTACAATCGGCGCGGCTTTGAAGCAGTATTTACCCGAATGGTGCGACGCGCAAATCGCAATGGAAAACCCCTCGCGCTCTACTACATGGATTCCGATTCGCTCAAAGCCATCAACGACGGCAAAGGGCACGACGCGGGCGACCGATTTATTGCAGATTTGGCGCAGGTATTGAGTGACATGCTGCGCGGATCGGATTTGTTGTCGCGGTTGGCGGGAGATGAATTTGCAGCAGTGGTTGAAAATACGTCGAGAGCGCGTGCTTATGCAATAGCCCGCCGTTTGAACCGAGCCGTTGATGAGCGCACGGAAGGCACGATATCCATTGGGGTTTATCACGGCGTACCCGAATCGACAGAAGACGCGCTCAGAAAAGCAGATGCCGCCCTATACCGCGTAAAAAACCGCGGAAAAAATGATATAGAACTGGCTGACCCGGTTTAGAAACCCGAAACGGGGTTGCATCGTCGTATTTAGTGTCCCCTCATCCGCCCGTTCATTTTAAGGAGAAAGTCATGCCAAAAAAGAAACGCTATGGAATGAATAAATACCAGAAAAAAGCAAAAAAGGTAGGCGAACTTCGGTTGCGACGGGAAGATATTCCGCATTATCTGGCACTGGCGGAGAGCGACGACCCGACAGACCGGCACGAAGCCGCTGCCAATTTGTGTCCGTGTCATGTGCGGCATCCCGTACCCGAAATACAGACCGCGCTATTCAGACTCATGGAAGACCCCGACCCAAACGTGCGCGCCCGCGCCTGGCACACGCTGGAAGATGGCGGCGTACCCGACGATCCGAGAATGGATGAAATTTTTGAACGCGCCCGTCAAAATGAAACCGATAAGACAGTCCTGAACTTTATGCGACAGGTGCAAAACGAAAATTACGCGCACAAAGAACGCACCATGCTCAAAGTCGCCGCCCAATCGGAATACGATCAGACTGGCCGATGTGATTTTTGCGGAACAAATGGCAGGGTAAAAACAGATTTTGATACCGAAATACCCGATGGCGGGCAAATGCGCTTTGCATTGGCATGTGAAGATTGTATAGGAAAAAAATGAGTAGGGGCGACCCCCTGTGGTCGCCCGCTTTACCAGAGTGCTAATACAGTTGTATCCCAATTCAACAAAGGATTTTTTTATGATCGAAGGACCATCAGAAATTGAGTATCCGTGTCCCTGGAATTTTAAGATCATTGGCCGCGAAGAAGAACACATGCGTCGGGCGATTGCCGAAATTGTGGGCGACAGCGATTATACCCTGACCTTTTCAAATCAGAGCAGGCATGGAAAGTATCGCAGCTTAAACCTCGATATGGTCGTCCTCGACGAATCCCACCGCCTCAATATCTATGAGGCTCTCAGACACCATCGCAGTATTCAAATTGTTCTTTGAATCCGCCATTCCTTCCTATTTTATCTTGACAATCCACGCTATTTCCTGCACTATTTACAGCTTGCGATCCTCGCTTATTGCGGTGCTATTGTAGTGGAATTAAACAACCACTACGATTGCGAACAAGACCCCACCTGTAGGGCTTCCTATGTACAATTTTAACTTTAGCATGCAGAATATTGAAGATGGTCAGGGCCTGGGCATTGCGCTGACCGGGATGATCATTGTATTCAGCGTTTTGACATTGATCAGTGCATTTATTGTAATATTGCCCAAAATATTGGCTGTTGTCGCAAAAAAATTTCCCGAATCTGCAGGACATCACGGTGTGCCCGTACAGGCTGAAGACGATAGCGCTGCACTGGCCGCAATCGGTTATGTCATGCACATGAGAAGCACGGGTAAAACTTGACGCGATTACTCACAAGAATTTTCAGGTAGCGGATGGATATATTTTACGACTTTTTGCATACAACTGGATTTGCCAACTTGAGTTGGGGCAATGTCATTATGATCGCAATTGGCATTGTATTTATTCACCTGGCGATCACCAGAGATTACGAACCCCTGTTGTTGCTGCCAATCGGTTTTGGCATGATCGTGGGAAATATCCCTGCTATTCCGAGCATGGCCCTCGGCGTTTACGACGAGGGCAGTGTACTGCGCTATATTTACTTCGGCGTGACATCGGGCTTATTCCCGCCGCTGATCTTTTTGGGAATTGGCGCAATGACCGATTTTTCGACACTCCTGTCCAATCCCAAACTGGTACTATTAGGCGCTGCGGCGCAAATGGGCATATTCCTGACCCTGATCGGCGCGCTATATCTGGGCTTTTCACCTTCTGAATCTGGAGCCATCGGAATCATTGGCGGCGCTGATGGACCTACGGCTATTTTCCTATCGGCCAAATTGGCCCCTCATCTTTTGGGCGCCATTGCCATCGCGGCGTATTCGTACATGGCACTCGTCCCGGTAATTCAGCCCCCGGTTATGATGCTATTGACGACCAAACGCGAACGCCTGATTCGCATGCCCGAACCGCGCACACCCTCCAAGCGCGAACGCATCATTTTTCCGATAGCTGGCTTCTTGATTGCAACCTTAATTGCGCCGGGCGCATTGACCCTGCTGGGCATGTTATTTTTTGGCAACTTGTTAAAAGAGAGCATGGTCACAGACCGATTGGCAGAGTCCGCACGCACAGCAATGGTCGATATTGTCACAATCCTGCTCGGCTTTTCCGTAGGTGCCAGCACAGAGGCACAAACATTCTTGACCCCTGATTCGCTTTTGATTTTTGGCCTGGGCGCGCTATCTTTTGCAGTCGCTACGGCCAGCGGCGTCCTGTTTGCAAAATTGATGAACGTGTTGACAAAAGAAAAAATCAATCCCCTCGTAGGTGCCGCAGGCGTATCGGCAGTGCCCGACTCCGCACGGGTCGTGCAGATGGTGGGGCAACAAGAAGACGCACATAATTTCCTATTGATGCACGCCATGGCACCCAATGTAGCTGGCGTGATCGGCTCAGCCGTTGCCGCGGGGATCTTGTGGTCGGTACTGGTTCAGTAGGCTCTGCATTTGTCGAAGGATTTTAATTATGGCAAAGAAAAAAGTAATATTTATGAATACAGCATTTCGCGACGGCTTCCAGTCGGTCTATGGCGCGCGCGTATTCACACCCGACTTTTTACCTGCGGTAGAAGCCGCACGCGAAGCGGGTATCGATTATTATGAAGCCGGAGGCGGGGCGCGATTTCAGTCCCTGTACTTTTATTGCAACGAAGATGCGTTTGCAATGACCGATGCATTCCGAGAAGCCGCAGGACCAGAGGCCAATTTGCAGACCCTGGCCCGCGGCGTGAATGTCGTGGGATTGGAATCGCAGTCGAGCGATATCATCAAGCTGCACGCCGAACTGTTCAAAAAACACGGCATTACGACCATCCGCAATTTTGACGCCCTCAACGATGTCAACAATTTGATCTACAGCGGACAATGCATCGCAGATGCGGGATTGCATCATCAAGTATGCGTGACATTGATGGAATTGCCACCCGGCTGCACCGGCGCACACGACGCGGATTTTTACGAACAAACACTCCGCGAAATTTTAGAAGCCGATATTCCATATCACTCCGTGTGTTTCAAAGACGCCTCAGGTACAGCCGTGCCATCAAAAGTATATGAGACCATTAAACGGGCGCACCAACTGCTGCCCGATGGCACATTTATCCACTTTCACACCCATGAAACGGCCGGGATCAGCGTACAGGCCAATCTGGCCGCGCTGGAAGCGGGAGCCGATGCCATAGACCTGTCCCTGGCACCGTGTTCCGGAGGCACCTGCCAGCCCGATATCCTGGTCATGTGGCACGCGCTTCGCGGTACAGATTACGACCTGGACATCGACATAGAGAAAGTCCGCGACGCCGAAGAAGTATTTAAAGAATGCATGGCGGATTACTTTTTGCCACCAGAAGCTACGGCAGTTGAACCCATGATCCCCTGGAGTCCCATGCCGGGCGGCGCGCTCACGGCCAATACGCAGATGTTGCGCGACAATGGCATTATGGACAAATATCCCGACATGATCAAAGCCATGGGCGACGTAGTCGCACGGGGCGGTTTTGGCACATCTGTCACACCCGTATCGCAATTCTATTTTCAACAGGCATTTAACAACGTGATGTTTGGTCCCTGGGAAAGAATCGCCGAACCCTATGGGCAGATGGTACTCGGCTATTTTGGCAAAACCCCTGTGCCCCCCGACCCCGAAGTTGTAAAAATCGCGTCAAATCAACTGGGACTTGAACCCACAGACCAGCCGCCTCTTGAACGCAATGATGCCGATCCCGAAAAGGGAAGAGAAGCCGCGAAGAAACTGTTGGACGCCGAGGGAATTGAAGCGACGGACGAGCACATCTTCATCGTAGCGACCTGCGGCGACAAGGGAATGGATTTCTTGAAAGGCGATGCCGAAATAGGCGTGCGGAAAATCGAAAAACAGGATGACGCACCCGCGCCAGTTGCCGACGGCGCAGCAGAATACAAGCTACAGGTCAACGGCAAATCCGTGAGCGTACAAATTGACGGCAATATCGCTACCGTAAACGGCACAACTTATACAGTGGATATAGAGGATGCGGTATCTACACAGGAAACAGCACCCACCAATGCCGAACCCGTAAGCGCGCAAATGCCTGGAAAAGTCATTCGGATCTTAAAACACGCAGGAGATCACGTCCAGGCCGGCGAATCGATCCTCATTCTGGAAGCCATGAAAATGGAAGTCCAGATCACCTCTCCAAATGCGGGCACAGTCGTCGAAATGCCCGTCAACGTCGGCGATCAAGTATCCAATGGTCAGACGCTTGCGATGGTGGGATAAAACACCCAGCCTCTAAACCGCCGCGACATCGCCTGCCCAAATCTCACTCACCTGACCATCTGGCTCGCGCAACAAAAGCTGACCGCAGTCGCCAAACCCTGCGAGAATGCCCGTTTTCACATCATCGCCTTCGCCAACCGAAATCTCCTCACCCATATAAACACAGCGATGCTCCCATGCGGTGCGAAGAGCAGGAAAACCCTCGCTTTCCCAGCGATCAATCCAGGGAACAGTGGATGAGAGCACTTGTTCGAGCACTTGTTCAAGATCGTACTCCCATCCCGTTTCAAGACGCATAGAAGTAACGGGGCGATCGATAAGAGCCGCAGTCGTCGCATCCATATTCACATTGAGACCAATACCAATGACAATCGCCGTACCATCGGGCTGTTTTTGATCGCTGCGCTCGAGAAGCATACCGCAAATTTTGGCGCCATCGATCAAAACATCGTTGGGCCACTTGGTCTGCGCACTCATACCATAAGTTTTCAGCGCATCGGATACACCCAGAGCAATGGCAATGGGAAGAGAAGTAAGTTGGGAAAATGCGGCTCTTGTAATGAGAAGAAAGGAAAACGTCAAATTCTCATTAGCCTGCGCGATCCATTGACGCCGATAACGTCCCCGTCCCGCTGTCTGCTCCCGCGCAGCGATGACAAAGCCAGAGGAAAGCTTCTCACCTCGATATAGACGCTCGAGAAGATGCGTATTGGTCGAAGCGAGTTGATCGTGCCATTCGGGAGGTAGAAAATTCATA
>JAPOXY010000201.1 GCA_026706845.1 Gemmatimonadota bacterium | reverse complement strand
TTGATTGTAGGGATTTGCCTTATGCGGATGGCTATATTGACTGCGTCGTGCTAGATCCTCCATATATGGAAGGCTTTTATAGAAAATCTCCAGCGCATAAAGCAGGTTCGGGTTCACATTCATCATTTAGGGATGCATACTCAAATGGCAATGAAGTAAATACCAAGTTCAAAGGTACGAGAAATTGGCACGGTGCCGTGACAGATATGTATTTTCTCGCAGGCAAAGAAGCGTTTCGAGTTTTAAGAGATAAAGGAATTTTGATCGTCAAATGCCAAGATGAAGTCAGTGCAAACAAACAATGGTTAACACATGTAGAAATCATTAATGAATATGAGAAGATGGGTTTCTATACAAAGGACCTCTTTGTAGTAGTTCGGCAAAATAAGCCATCAATTAGCAGACTTAAAAGACAAGTTCACGCACGAAAGAATCATTCGTACTTTTTGGTTTTTATCAAGAATGCTTTTCCAAAAAGATCAAAAGGTTAAATGTCGATAGGATTAGAGCCGCCTCCTTCTGCTATCATTTTATCAAGCAAATAGCGTATGTCTAAGTCAAATGGGGGTTTTGGAGGCCAAGTAACGGTTATCAGACTGGCGATCAAATTCTCTCTTTGGATTTGAGTATATCTGCTATATGTCGAGCACGGAAGGTCCTGATTTCGCGCAAAAACAAAATTCCACTCGTTGTTGAACGCATAGCAGTTTACTGCCAAAATATCAAACTCACCCCTCAGAAGAAGTGTGGTATCCATTTCCGAGCCATCAGGCAATGTAATGGTACGCTTATCACTTGCATCTACTTGGGCTTTACCTGACCAGCGAGAATTTTCTTCTTCATATTTAATTGAGGCTGTTTGAAGTGATTTTAATTCTAAACTGAAAGCGCGATTTTTGTACAAAATATAAAAATCACCTTTCTTTTTTCTATCGTGATCGTCGAATTTAGTAATGGAAGAGACTTCGGGGAATGCGGCTATCCTTTCTTTTAATTTCAATTCAGCAACATAGCCAAATAGCATGCCGCGTAAGCTGGGATTCTCGCCAAGAAGATCGGTAAGCTGTTCAGGCGTAATACTCCATTCTTCTAAAATTGTCACGATTTTGTCTCCTCTTTCAGTTTTTTTATTATTTCGCAGGGATCAATATTCAAAGCCTCTGTTATTTCAAGAAATTCGATTACATCGAGACGTCTTTCTCCATTCTCATATTTCGATACAAAAGATTGAGGGCGTCCAAGAAGCAAGGCGAGTTGTGTTTGTGTGATTGATTGAGACCGCCGATGTTGCGTTAATAAACTGCGGAATACCTCATATTTGGGCGTAAAGACGGATTGTGCCATTTTTTTCCTTTCTTTGATTTTTTAAGAAAGATAATAACCCAATATGGAATATCCCAAAAAAGGATAAAAGACGGCTAACTTTAATCATTTTTTTCTGCTTGTTTAGCTGTTTTGGATTTCTGAGGCAAATTTTATCTTTTCACGCATGCCATTGAATCTGAGGCATATCCGATTTTGGGGGTGGAGGCCAGTGCTGCCCGCGCTGGCTGGTCAGCCCCCGGTTGGGACCGGGATGATATGGCCGGTCTGGCAAGCCCACCAATTGTCCATCCTCGACCCATTTTTCATCCTCGCCGTAAAGTTCGCCAATCAAGAGCGCGGTCAACCGCGTCAGAATCTCGGCATGTTGCGGATCAGACGACAAATCCACGAGTTCACAGGGATCGTTTTTTAGATCAAAAAGCTGCCGGTAATTTCCCACAGAATAGTAAATCAACTTGTAGCGGCCATCGCAAATCATCCGCGTCGCGTGGGCATCTTCGCCAACCTCGCCGTAAAACCAATCCCGCTTCTGCTCGCCAACCATCGACATCCCCTCCACAGTATCGGGAATATCTATACCCGCCAGATCCAGCAACGTGGGCATCACATCTTGCCACCCCACCAGGCGATCATCCACGCGATTGAACCCGACCCGCTCATCGCCAGCCGTACCGAGCAAAACCATCGGAATATTGGCCGAACCCTCGTAGAAAAGCCGCTTCGCCAGCATATTGTGATTGCCCAACATATCGCCGTGATCCGACGTAAAACAAATAATCGTATTATCGAGCAAGCCTTCCTCCCTCAGCGTGCCAATCAGCACGCGCAGGCTGTGGTCAATATGGGTACACAGGGCATAAAACGCACGCCGCGCCATCTCGATTTGCACTGCACTGTGCTTGTCTCCCCGCGCAGTCATCGATTGGAGACTATAGGGAAGACCTCCAGACCGAACCCAATCTCCCATAAACGGCGTATCCATCTCCATATCCCGATAAAAATCCAGGTACTTCTGCAACGGCACAATCGGTGGATGTGGATGCCGATAGGAAATAAACCAGAACGAAGGGCG
This sequence comes from Gemmatimonadota bacterium, assembly GCA_026706845.1. Lineage (NCBI taxonomy): Bacteria > Pseudomonadati > Gemmatimonadota > Gemmatimonadota bacterium. The sequence continues at coordinate 18,780 of JAPOXY010000201.1, read as the reverse complement.
CGTGGGATCTCGCCTTTTAATAAATCTCGCCATATTTTGAGTCGCCCAATTCGTCGCATGAGTCTCGTCGGGCAAATGCCAGGGCACTGCGCCATACTCGTTATTGCTCATGCCGTGATTAAAATGCTGGCCCGCATAGCCCTGATCGCCTAAAAAAAGCTCGTAATCGTCGAGAACTCCGTACTGCGTGCGCCCCTCCTCGTCTAAAATCACATCGTCAAATCCAATGCGGTCCCGCTGCGGAAACACATGCAACTTGCCCACGGCATACGCCTGATAACCCGCATTGCGAAAGGTCTGCGCCAGAGTTGGTATATCGGGCATTTCGAGTGTCTCTTTAAACACGCGATCCCCGTGGGTTCGCGGCGTGGTACCCGTCATCAACGTGCGCCGCGCCGGAATACACACCGGACATTCGGCATAACAATTGGAAAAACGCACGCCGCTTCGCGCCAATTCGTCCAGAGTCGGTGTCTGAATAACAGAATGACCAGCACACCCCAAAAGATGCGCTGGCCAGTGATCTGTCGAAATCAACAATACGTTTGGTTGTACAGACATAAATTCCTCACATTTTGGGTGTAGGTTGTCAGCCTCTTTGGCGACCCGTAATACACAGACTTGACACCGTACAAAAGGTTCGCTAAGTTCGAGTATGAGCAGTTATTTTTGAAAAAGCTGCGTTTTGTGGGAGACTGCCATGGCGACAATTGTTGATGGCAAAAAAAGAATTCCATTTTTGCGGGGCATGCTGGCGCACTATTTAATTGAGCATGGATTCGCATTTCAAGAGGCATACAAATTCGCAGATGGCATCCGTCGGTCACTTCAAAAAGCGAAAGACATCAACGCCGAAGATATGGCCGACCTGGTGCGAAAACAGGTACAGCGCGAATTTGGTAATCGGATAATTGGCGATGCCATCTTTTGGGAACCCACATCGCGGCAAATTTTTATCGAAGAAGGCGAAGATAGAACACTATTTTCTCTGGAGCGGCTTGCCGATTCGCTCGAAGCCATTGGGCTGGATCACGACCTCACACACCAGATTGCCTCAGAGGTCGAGCAACAACTTTCGCGGTCACAGGGCACGGTAATTAAGCGATCACAGATTTTTAAAATCACACTGAAAAGCTTAAAAAACGGCTATGGATCTCAGTATGCCGAGCGCTATGAGGCCTGGTATCAATTTCGCAAGGATCGACAACACAAGCCACTCATTATTCTCATCAGCGGCGCAACTGGAGTGGGCAAAACATCCGTGGGAGTGGCATTGGCCAACCAGCTAAAAATTTCGCGCGTCGCATCCACCGATGCCATTCGACAGATTATGCGGTTGATGATCGCACCCGAACTGATGCCCGCGTTGCACGCCTCCTCATTTTCTGCCTGGCAACACACAGGCGCAGAGTTGGCCGGTGAGCATCCACCAGTAGTGCAGGCATTTCGCGAACAAGCTGTTCGCGTTGGTGTTGGCGTGCGAGCAATGATTGAGCGCGCCATTGAAGAGCATGTCAACCTGATAATTGACGGGGTACATCTCCTGCCCGATTTGATCGATTTGAGCACCTATAAAGATCAGGCAACATTTATCTGGATGATCCTGTACTTAGATGACAAAAAGCAATATGCCGAGCGTTTTGAATTTCGCAGTGAAGAAGCAACGCAAAGAACGTCGCACCACTATGTAGAAAACCTCGATGCCATTTTGGAAATTCAACAACACATCTTAAAAGTGGGCGAAGCACATCGCATCATAACTGTTGAGAACGCAAATTTTGACGAAACCGTGCAATCGCTCTCTGCACACATTATGGATGTGTTGCGAAAACGCTACTGATGCCCCGCTCATTTTCTAATAATCACGGCGTATTGAAGCGGGCCATCGCCGATATTTTTTATTCCGTGCAAAATACTGCATTCCAGATGCATGGCTTCACCCGTATTGACCGGGTGTGTTTGGTCGCCGTACAGAACTTCGCCATTGCCTTTGATAACGAAAAAAATCTCCCAACCATCGTGCCGATGTGGCGGGTGGGCGCGCTGGCCTGGACCAACTTCTGAGACATGCAGGTGCAGACGGTCGGCATCTGTGCCTTCGGTAAAAAGAAAACGAGAAATGCCCTTGATATCGGTGCGGGTTGTGACAGACATAGATGAACTCCTGAAAATTAATGGGGATGGTCGTCGCAGTCGGGGCGGTTGGGATCGTCAATAAAAGTGCCCGTATCGAGATATTCGAGAGCTTTGGTATAACTACGGCGCTCGAGAAAATGTCTGAGTTGTGCCGGCGTATCGCGATCAAGGCTGCGCTGAATATCGTCGAGTTTGAGCAAATGCTCGGCGATATTTTCTTTTTTCTCAATAGCCTCAAACATCTCGATGAGCGTGGATCGAATTTCAGCGGCCAGGCTTACTGTCATGAGGGCCTCCAAAAAAATAAAAATAAAACTTAAAATAGAAGTGTCAAATTATGCAAAAAACGCCCGTCGGGATCAACTGCTATTGCAGTAGGACACCAATCGACGGGCGTTTTACTATTTTGATCTCACAAGTTGCGAATCACCATCAGCCCCCAAAGTTGAGATCGGTCTTTACAGCCGATGCCTCGCCTTGCCCACGCCTGAATTGTCGAACTTCGACCCGTGTAGATTGGAGTGCGCGTTTCAAATGGGTCAAAGCGTGCCGCGGTTTGGTCTGCGTGCCACAGGTAAAAAGGTCAATAGCTGCAAACCCCTGCTCTGGCCAGGTGTGAATAGTCAGATGACTTTCCTGAATAACCACAACACCCGATACACCGAAAGGCGAAAAGTGATGAAACATACTGTTGATAACCGTGGCACCTGCGCGTTGGGCAGCTTCAATCATAACCTTTTCAAGCGCAGTGACATCATTGAGCAGATCGGCGGGGCAACCGTACAGATCGACGAGCAGATGTTTGCTCAGTGCATGGGACATAGACTTATTCAGGAAAGGATTTTTTCGACATATTCACGCGCAGCAGCACAGGCCTGGACCGGTTCACCCCAGGTGACTTTTTCCAGTTCAATGACAAGTTCGCCCTCATAACCCGCGCCCTTGAGAATATCGATCACATCTTCAAAAGGCAAATCGCCCTCGCCAAAAGGCACGGGAGTTTCCCCCTTCTGATCTCTCAGGTGAACAAGGCCAATGCGGTCGGCAAAAGCTTCTGCAAAAGCGCGTACTTCAACACCTGCTGAAAGGAGATGACCCGTATCCATCAATATTTTGGCGCGATCGGGAATCTCGGGCAAAATGCCCTGATAATCTTCAATATTCTCGAACAAATTCCCCTTGTGATTGCCTATATTGAGGGTAAAGTTGGGAATGCGATCGAGCACGTGATTAATACCCGTAATAAAATCCTCGCGCGCTTCGTCTGTGCGATCACCGCCTTTGAGATTGGCACACTGTAGCCGCAGAGCGCGAGAAAGATGGATATCCCATTCGACCTGGCGCATATTGTATCTCAGATCGCGTTCGTCCTTGCTGGAATTTCGTCCTGTAATATTGCGAATATTGAGGCCCGTGAGCGTAACGCCTGCATTGTCCAGACGCTCGCGCACCATACGCACCGATGTATCCGCGTGAACTGGCGAACTCTCGGAAAACGTGCGAAAAAGTTCAATGCGATTAAAACCCGCTTCTGTAGCAACATTCAGCGCATCGGGCAAAAGTAAATCGGGACAAACAGTGGTACTAAAAGTAAGTTGCATAAGGTATCTCTTTAAAAAGTTGTCAATCCACCCATCCCTCACACCTCACCTCAGATAAAGCACTACATCCCCCTCCTCGACCTCCACGCGATAGGTACGCACGCGTAAATCGTCATCCGTAATGGACTTACCGGTCTTCAGCTCAAACTCCCAGTTGTGCCAGGGGCACTTGATAATTTCGTTTTCGCGTTCATGGCCGATATCGGTAAAGCGCCCATCGCACACCTCTTCGCCCTCCCAAACGACCAATGGACGTACGCGCCCCTTGCAGAGCGGACCCAGGCGATGGGGACAAACATTGCGCAAAGCATAGAGATTGCCATCCACATTGAGAACGCCAATTTCCCGGTTATTAATCGTCACAATTTTGCGCTCGCCAGGGGGCAAATCCGCTATTTTCGCTACCCTGTGTTTCGACATCAGAAAAGCCCAAATATTTCGCCAGCATTCTCGCCCATAATACGCTTTTTCAGATCGCGATCAATATTGCGAAGCACATGACCGGGTTCATCCCAGTCCCAATGTGGATAATCACTGGCAAAAACAAGGGTATCCTCGGCGTGCATCCAGCGCAAATACGTCTCCAGATCTTCTTTTCCGCCGGGTATATCGGGCATAGGTTGCGTACCCAGGCGGATATGCTCGCGGATATACTCGCTGGGCAGGCGTTTGACCCACGGCGTATAGTCGCGCAGCGCGCGCCAATCGAGATCGAGGTGCCACATAAGACCCGGCAGCCAGAAAGTATCCATCTCGACAAATATAAAGTGGAAATTCTGGAATTTCTCAAACACGCCTTCCACAACGAGACTCGTGACATGAGCCTGTGCAATTTGGGGCCGCGCCATCCGCATCTCGAGATAATAGGTGGGATATCCCGCAGCAGTGGGCGGTGCTGCAAGGCCAGCACCTTCAGCCCCAAAGTGAACCGAAACGGGCAACCCGTGTCTTTCACAGGCTTCGTAAATGGGATGGTAATGGCGATTGCCAAAAGGCATGCGAGCGCCCGCGGGCATCATAACCTGCACAAAAGCTGGATCGGGACCCAGGCGATCGATTTCCTTTACCGCGAGTTGCGGATCTACAGGGCAAATATGAATCGAAGCCCGAAATCGCGAGTCGGCACTGATCCAGTGGTCTTTTGTCCAATCGTTAAACGCACTGCAATACGCCGATGCGTAATCCGGGTTATTGTGCACAGCTGCTGCATAAGGCCCTCCAGTGAGAACCGCGTAATCTATATCATACACATCAATATGCTTCTCAATACAAACCTGTGGCTGATGGGCGGGATTTTCCTTTGGATCTTCCCACAGATCTTTTCGCGCACCGCCTCCCGGCATATTGGTATATCCGAGTCTCGGCATCATCGTACCAAAATCTTTGATATACTCGACAAAGTGGCGCGGCATATACGGATAGAGCGCGTCGCCCTTATCCGGAGAATGATGCACATCGCAATCTACAATCTTCATTTTTGTAAGAGCATTAGCCCTGCCATTGGTACGCGGAGCAGTTGTAGTAGCAGACATCGTAACCTCCTATGTGATGGTCAGGAGAATAGATTACTTCCTTTTCAATGTCAAGTCAAACGATATCAAACGCACGCGCCACCACCCAATCGGGTCGGGGATTATCCACCGCACGGGGCTTATTGGATATGGCATTGTACGCGATGATAAATGTCTTGCGTGGCAATGGCGACATATTGTGACCAGAGCCATGCACGATATTGCAATCAAAAAACAGCACATCGCCCGGTTTTCCCGTAATATGCTCAATATCTTCCTCACAAATTTTTTCTTTCAGGGTACCTGTATCAATGCACCACTGCTTATAGCTCGTCGTAACCGTGTCCGCATAGTGCTCTTGACGCCCCCATTTATGAGACCCCGATACCACCATCAAACAGCCATTGTTGAGCGTGGCCCGATCCAGAAAAACCATAGCCGATACGAGACGCGGATCAACCCCATCCCACATCCAGTACCCATAGTCCTGGTGCCACAGCCAGACCGTGCCTTCAAACGCATCCTTGACATTGAGTTTCGAGTGCCAGATATACACATCGTCTTTGAGAATCTGCCGAACGGGATGCAGGACTTTCGGATGACTGATAAGCTCCTGAAAAGCGTCAACACGCCGATGGGCGAGATAAACCTGACGCACAGCCCCGCCGCGTTCGCGTTCCCGATGCAACCCATCGTTCTCCCCACTGAGCAAAAGCGGAACATCACCGTTGAGTGCATCAACCTCATCGGATGAAAGCAGACCGGGCAGAAAAAGATAACCCTGTTCATCGTATTGTGCGAGTTGTTCGTCTGTCCATTTCATGGGTAACTCCCAAGTATTGTTAATTCCCCATCACGTGTATCTGAAGCGTTTCCAAACCTTCCAAAAATAAATCGACATCTTTCTCCATAGAAACAGGTGGCGTCGTGTTCTGAATACCACGAGGACCACGCGGCGGGGAGTCTGGCGAATTGTCAGGCGACGCGCTTTCCTCAAATGGCATAACAAATGTCAAACGCGCCTTTAAGATAACATTTTCATCTATCCCATTCACGCGAACAAAAAAATCTTCGAGCGTTTCATCACGCCCAAAAGGATCAAAAAATCCAAAAGGACCGCCACCTTCTCCAGCGGAATCTGGCCCTAATGTCGCTACAGAACCCACTTCGAGTTCATAAACACCCGCGGGAAGCGTATCGGGCAGGCTAAATGCCATCTCGATTTCCCGATCCTCACGCCTCCCCACGCGCAGCGAAGTCGCAACAGATAAGGTACTCCCTGCGCTGGCAACCGTATCCGCAGCAACGCCTACTATCTTTGCAAAACGAGATTCGGGGAATATATCAACATGAATCTCTGCCTCGCGCATCTGCACGGCGTAATCATTCCTTGTCATGAGTTGCGAGAGTATCCTTCTCAGGTCAGCAGAGGCATTGTCAGCCAAATACCAAAGCCGTCCTTCTGGCTCTACATAGAGCCGAGAGCGAGCCAGTATTGAATCTGTCTCCACAAAAGAAATATCCGTCCTGACGCGCACACTGCGATTCGGCTCATTTTCAACCCGGCTAACCAAAGGCCAGAACAAAGCCTCCGCAACGAGATCGGCTGTCTCGAAGGGTTCAAGACCAACCGCCGCCAACCTGTGCGTCAGTTCAAGCACATGCCCCGAAGAAAACGTATATATGCTCTTGACAGGTATCAATTCTGGCCCCTCGCCAAGCACACCGCGAACCGCGGGCAAACGGTCTTCGGTCAGCGTCCCCCGCACCATTGGATTCAGCGTTGCAAACTTAAACGGCGCTCTTAGATTGGATATTTGACCGAGCACCACTGCTTCTATGATAGGCAGTTCGACCGCACCTAAATCGTCCATCGAATGCCCAAAACCATATATCCGATTGCCATCGACGTATGATATGGTCCCCAAAGCACCGAACGTAACCTCACCCAGCATCAAACCAACCGCCAATGGCCTACCCGCCGCAAAACTATCCTGACTTTGTGCGGCTCTCCCGGCTGGCGTCAACTCACCTTGAAAGGGCGAATCAGATAGCTGGTATGCAGGATTGAATCCCGTGCCCAGCAGGGGAATAGTCAGAGGTTTAATACCGTTCCCCTCCCAGGTGGTTGTGAGTTTAGTCAATGGAATCGCGCCCTTATTGCCGATCACCCATTCTATCGGCGTTACAAAAAAATAATACGGCGGACTATCCTGTGAATTAAAACCATACGCAATAGCACCCCATGTACCTTGCTCAGTAAAAATGGGAGAACCACTCATACCCTGGGCAATTCCCCCGAGTTGTATTAAAACAGGATCGGAAGCTTCAACCATATAAACAGGCATTGGAGGGAGTAAATCATCGACCACCTGAATAAACGTCATTTCGAGATCTGCAAGCTGTCCATTGGCAAATTCGGTCCGCATGAATACGGGCGTGCCCACAGGCATATTACGAACCTCGTCAATCGAAACAATAGATGAAAGATCCCAGGGCTTTAATTCCCCTGTTGGACGCACAATATCTTCTGTGTCTCTAAACACTGCTTTACCAAAATGCTTGACAAATAACAGAAAATCGTTAAAAGCAATCTCGCCATCGCCATTCAGATCATACCTGGATTCGTACCCCGAATCGCCACGACTGAACCCGAACTTATCCACAAATTGCAAAAAGTCGGGAAAATCGACAACACCGCTTCCATCAAAATCCGGATTGAAGCCTGATTGTAACGCGCTCTGAAGGGGTTGAATTAGAAACAAAATGGATAGGCTTGCAAAGATCAAAACCTGCGCCAAACAGGTGTAGAATCGCAGTTTCCGCATTAGTTTTTCCTTTCATTGGATTTTAGAAGTTATTTTAAACTATGTCCCAATCACACGCTTCAAACAGATTACATCATACCCTCCTCCTCTCCCTCAGCCTTTCACTATTACTGAACGAGTTTGATTTCAAACAACTTAGGCCACCACTTGCCCGTAACGAAAATGCGGTCAGTCGCGGCGTCATAAGCAATGCCATTGAGCACACCAACGCGGTGGTGCAAGCGATCAGCTTGAGAGAGAATGCCCGCGAGATTGATCCATCCCGTAATCCTACCACTTTTGGGATCAATACGGGCAATGCGATCGGTTTGCCAGACATTGGCAAAAATCTGTCCCTTGATATATTCAAGCTCGTTGAGATAATGAACAGGACCCGTGCTATCGGTCACTTCGATACGCCCAATTTCCCTAAATGTATTGGGATCCCGAAAATAAATAATATTCGTACCATCGCTCATAATCAGCTTTTCGCCATCGTGAGTAAGCCCCCAGCCCTCCGTAGAATATGTAAATTGGACCTGTAACTCAAACGTGTTTTTGTCGTACACAAAGCATATACCTGATTTCCACGTAAGTTGATACAGGCGATCGCCAAAAATCGCGACACCCTCGCCAAACAAATTAGGTGCAATGCTTTTCTGTGCCAAAACCGCGCCTGTAGCGGGCGTAACCTTGCGAATGGTTGAAGCACCGTAGTTTCCGGTACCTTCGTAAAAAAAGCCATCTTCAAAAACCAAACCCTGGGTAAAAGCATTCGGATCGTGTAAATAGGTATTGACAATAGTGTAGGTATAGACAGAAGGAAGTGCAGATTCAGAAGTAGAAGAATCTGCACCTGGAAGAGGTGGCGTCTGGTTGCACGTCGAAAACAAGAAAATGCACAAAAAAATCGAAAAAACGCGCACACATCTTTTGGCATAGGCAATCAATGGTTTAATTCCCAAAAATTTTCATATATTTGGACAGTTGGCGTGCCTCTTGTTAAATATAAGATTATGGCACATAATACTCAAGTAGATGAATATCCTAAAAACGCGATTGGAGGATTAGTTATGGCCGACAGTAAATTCGACCTGCTGTTAAAAGGCGGGCGGGTGATAGATCCCGCCAATAAGGTAAATGAATTATGCGATGTGGGAATTGCAGATAGCAAAATTGCAAAAGTAGAAGCGGATATCGACGCAACAGAAGCAGACCATGTGGTAGATGTATCGGATCTGATAGTAACACCCGGATTGATCGATATTCACATCCACGCCTACTTCACCCGAGCGCCAGGAGAGGGCCTCTTCAGTGCAAGCCTGAATCCGGACGCACATTTCCCACATTCTGGCGTAACAACATGCGTAGATACGGGCACCGCGGGATGCGAAGAAATAGCGCATTTTCGCCAAACCGTCATGGAACAGGCAAAAACACGGGTCCTGGCTTACGTAAATATTTCTGCACCCGGTATGGGCGCGCCCGAGCAGGATATCCGAACTTTTGACGTAGATGGCGCGGCAAAAGCCGCCCGCGAACACAGTGAAGTCGTCGTCGGCATCAAAACAGCACATTACTGGACAAGTGCGCCATTTGACGAAATGCATCCCCCCTGGGAATCGGTGGAAAAAGCAGTTGAAGCGGGCGATGGATGCGGCATGCCCGTCATGGTCGATTTTTGGCCGCGACCGCCCGAACGATCCTACCCCGCGTTGATTCTCGACAAACTCCGTCCCGGTGATATTCACACCCATGTCTATGCGCGGCAATTCCCCGTAGTAGATGACAACGGAAACGTCGAACCGTATATGTTTGAAGCCAGACAACGCGGAATCTGGTTTGACCTGGGGCACGGCGCTGCGAGCTTCTGGTATCGAAACGGCGCGCGAGCCATTGCCAATGGATTTGCCCCCGACTCTATCAGCACAGACCTGCACATGGGCAATATCTCCGGTACCGTATTCAGCATGCAAGACACCATGTCAAAATGTCTGGCAATGGGCATGACCCTCGAAGATGTAATTTACAGATCAACCGCGACGCCAGCCCGTGCAATCGGACGCCCGGAATTGGGCACACTATCAGTGGGAGCAGAAGCGGACATTGCAGTATTGGCTCTCGAAACCGGAAACTTCTCATTTCAAGACTGTGGCTACACGCGAATAGATACAGATCAATGCCTGATCTGTCGGCTTACAATTCGCAATGGACAGATTATTTTTGACCGAGACGCGCGCACCGTACCCCATTGGGAAGACGCGCCCCCCGAATACTGGCCGGTAACGGAAACACCCGTCAGGGTCCCCAGATTGTGGCGGACTTGACGTCAATCCAGCGTTTCTGGGCGCACCATCTCTTCCCGTTCGGCCGATGTATCGGCCGCGCATGCCGCCGCGAGCGAGTCGAAGGCATCTTCACCGGTCACCGCGATCGGTGCATCGTTCACGACCGAATCGACAAACGCGTGAACGGCCCCCGTGATCCCCGACGCTGTACTGTTGTCCAAACCGCTTAAATCTTCCCAGTCCTCTGCCCCTTCGCGATAGACATGCGTTCCCACAATCATGCCTTCAGAAGCAACCACTCGGAACATATCGTCGAGAAAATTCGAACGCGGCCAGCGCGCCTCGTAGGTCACCGTAACCTGACCCACAACGCCACCTGCGAACTGAAACAGGGCGGATGTTGTTTTATCTCTCGGGAACGCCAGATTGCCGAGCCGATTGGCGAAAGCACAGACAGACTCCACAGGTCGTCCTGCGAAATGTCGCGCAAGATCCACTTCGTGAATGCCCGAACCGTTCAAAGCACTCCGACCCGCCTCTACCGACGCATACCACGGCGAACGCGCAAATTGCCCACGCTTGTCCTGGATCGCATCGATACGGAGGTGGATCAGATCGCCCACTTCGCCAGCATCGAGAATCGCTTTGATTCGCTTGAAGCGTGGTCTAAACCTGCGCTCGTGCGCTACCATCACTTTCTTCCCTGTCGCCTTCGCCGCGGCCAAAATTGCACGCGCATCCTCGAGATTCGTCGCAAGCGGTTTTGTCTGCAACACATGTGCTCCGGCCTCGAAGCAAGCCGTTGAATGTGGCCGATGGAGATGATCGGGAGTCACGACACACACCGCGTCGGGACGCTCCTTTTCGAGCATAACCTCAATCATCTCATAGACGGCACCCACCTTATCGTGCTCCCCGCGAACCATTTCGGCTCGATCGGCGTCCAGATCTACCAGGACAATCCTATCTACATCCGGATGTCCAACCAGCCCGCGAACGAAATGCTGGCCCAATCCGAGCCCCACTACTGCTGCCTTTATTGATCCCATAACGTCTCCTTTATGGATTAGCAAAAAGGCGACCCATCGCGTGATGAATCGCCTTTTGTTTTTTCAACATTCCTCAGCGTCAATGCATTTCGTGCGTCTCCAATCCATGCACGGCTCCGGACTCGATAAAATACAACCCATACGCGAGAACAATACCCATGAGAAAGCACACAGTGAGCTTGACGCGATCATGACTGTGAAAATGGATTTCCGGTAGCAGATCACTCAGGGAAATACACAGAAACGCGCCAGCGGCCAGGACCAGCACATAACCGACCACCTCTTCCTCCCAGTGTCCCAAAAACCCAATCCCCCAAAAAGTCAACAAAGCCACCACCGGACAGAGCATGGCGAATCCGATATTAACTGCTATACGAGTACGGAGACTATGACCAGCGGCCTGCAACAAACCGATAATAGAAAACGCGTCGAGTGGCTTGTGCAAAAGAATCGCAAGAAACACCCCGAGACCCGCTAAACCGGCTTCGTCCCCATGTATTTCACCAACCCGGATGCTGGTACCCAGGGCAACACCCTCGGTCATCGTATGCAACCCCAGCCCCAGGCAAACACCGATCAACCTGCTCTCTGGACTGGCATGATCGTGGGCATGCTCATGGTGAAAATCACCTGCTTCGTCGCCAAATTCGTGCTGATGAAAATGGAAGATACGCAACAACAACACCATCAGAATGATACCGAACATCATCAATCCCGCGGCTTTTTCAACAGCGCCTGGCTCGGGAATCATCACCAGACCGTGCGGCAGAAGATGATACAGCGCCACGCCAAGGATAAAACCTGCGACAAAACTCATCACCATCTGGATGCGCGTATGCGTCATCGCAACAATTGTCGGCAAATATCCACCGAGCAAAGACGCGGAGAGGATAGCGAGGGCGTATCCCAACAAAAGTATGAGAAAATTCGAATCCATGATGGTTTAAACCAGAATCTGGCTCATACTGAACTGAGTTGGAAGGGAAGGGAGAAATTGGAACAGATGCGAGGAAAGAATAGCAGATACAGGCACTTCCAACCGCCTATCATCGAGACTGTTATTAGAAGAAAATGATCAACAGAATAATACTGCTCAATCCACCGAGCAGAAATCCCACAGCACTGACAATACCGGCCGCCGTGGCGTAATCGGCGAGACGAAAAGTCTGTTCTTCGACCGTAAACATCACCTGTGTTCGATCGATCTCGCCATCGACAAACCGTTTCAATGCATTCTCCGCACCGTGAGCTTCTTTTACTGAGACCACGGCGACCATGATCATAGCTATTGCTGATGCAAGCGTTCCCAGCGCAAACAGGAGCAGTGTCAGCAAGGAAGCATAGTGATAAGCGGGATCTTCACCACTACCTGTGGATGCACTCATAAAACCGATAATCAACGCGGCACCACCTGCATTGCCAAACAACAACAGACGTGCTGTCTCGGTAATCATCCTGAACATGGTACCGCGCCGCAGAGCAACAACCTTATAAAGCTCGCGCAACCACTCTTCGCCGATTTCTTCGACGGAAAATTCATCTATATTCTTCAAGAATTATTCTCCCTTTGCAGAATGGTCGCCACCCAGATGGGTCAATCTGATATAGCTTGAACCCGTATTCTCACCGGATTTGAAATGAATGACCCAATCGCCAATCACGACAGGCTTAGCAGGTGACATGCCATCTCTCAAGAACTTCTCCCGCGTCAACTCATCCCCCATACGCCCCAATACTTCTGTTTTGTATTCCTGCGGTAATGACGTTGGCAGCACGCCCGTCAACTCACCCCCCATACGCTCCAACACAGCGATGAGATATCGGCCCAATATATACCCCTCCAGACATACTTCATTGAATTCGTGCGCGTGGTCTTCCGGCACTAATCTTATGGCTTGTTGAAACTGTCGTACGACATGGCTATTCAGGTCTTCCGCGTCTGGCATCACCTCGGTTACCAGAACTTTATCACTCAGTGTATTGATCCTCTTCTTCAATTCGCGGGACAAGACAAAGGACAGGTTGGCTATTATGTATTGATGTCCCAGAGAATTAGCCAGATTGATGATTTCCGAATTGGCGGCATAGGCTCCCACTATCAGGATAGCGTCCAGATCGGCTTTGTCCAATGCGAACAAGCTCGCATGGACGGCATGTGTATTCCGCGAGTAGGAGGTCTTCGCCAGTAAGGGAAGGTCACGGCTATCGAGAACATCCTTGTAGTTTTTCAAGACGGAACGCCCGAACGCATCATCCTGATATATAATGCCGAAGCGACTTTTGCCGAGATCGTCAATCATGTGATGGACCAGTTCATAGATTTCGTCAAAATAACCAGCCCTCAGATTGATGATATTTGGATACTTTTTGGCATCGCGCAAAAAGTCGGCTCCTGTAAACGGTCCCACAAACGGAATCTGAGCTGTTCGCAGCACGGGTACAATGCGCTTGGCAGTCGGCGTTCCCACGCCGCCGATGACGGCAAACACATTGTTTTTGGAAGCGAACATCTCTGCATTTGCGGCTGCCAGATCAGGCTCGTACGCATCATCTACAGAAATGAGCCTCAACAACCTGCCATACACCCCGCCTCGATCGTTCTGTTCCTGAAAAGCGGTCAAAATACCGGCTCGATACCACAAACCCAGATTTTTGTTCGGACCCGAGAAGCAGGCGGTTTGTCCGAACACAATCGTACTATCAGTAATTCCCGGAGCCGCCGCCGAGGGCAAAGTGAATAACAGAAGAATGATACAGGAAGCTATGCCCGTCGATATGGACTTATTGAGCAGACTCACTTTTTTTCTCCTTATCCCTGGTTTTGCTGCTATCCTGCATGCTTTCCGCAGCTTTCGTCTCAATCACCGCCTGCTGGTCTGCCTGCCGCACGGTAGTCTGCGGATGTGTTGACGTGTGCTCATGAGAGAATACACTGGGCATGTCGAATATCAGGGACCTCATATTGGCGACCCTCTGATGATGGCGTTCCACGCGCCTTTTGTGGAATTGCCCATCCAGCAAGTGTTTGTCCTCTTCGACATTTTCAAAAGCATGCGTACCTTGCTGCCGCGCCGTTGAAAAAGAGGGTCTATCGACAGGCTGACCGTCAACCGGGGGCGCGTCCAGCAACATGTCCGCGGGTGTGTGCGCCGCGAGACCTTCTATCATGTTGATGTCGATTGTCGCCTCGTTGCGGGGATTGACCGCCGACAGACTCGCTTCTGAGAAAATCGTGCGCATGCGCTGCCAGTACCGCGTAATAGCCACTTGCGTTCGTTGACTTTTGTACTCGGCGAGCAGAGCGCGGAATGCGTCGGCACTGCTTTGAGCCTGCACAATGCGTTCCTGCGCCCTGGCACGAGCGTCCATCACCACAGCCTCCGCCTGCCCCCTGCTATGCGCGAGCATCTTCTCTCGCGTGCGGTTGGCATTGCTCTCTGCTTGCGCACGCTCGGCAATCGCATCGTTGACATCCCGGAAAGCAGCAATCGTTTCTGCAATCGGACTTATGTCAACGATATTGAGAGAGACAACCTCTATGCCAACGTCATATTCTTCGAGAAGACCGGCAATCTCGTGCAACAGGTGGTGTTGAATGATATTGCGGTTGGACGTCAGGATCAGATCAATAAAATTCTGTCCCATGATATTGATCAACTCTTCCCGCAAGAGCATAGATACCACCTCAAGAGGATCGACAGATGCGTACAGAAAATTCCTCAGATTATCTATCCGGTATTGAAGAGCGATATCCACCTCAAACAGGTTCGTGTCCCCGGACAATATTGTAAAATTGGCTGTGCCACCGCTCTTACTGGCTATCTGATGCTGGACGATCCGTTTGACCTTGCGAATCTGAACTTCGTCGATAACGGGGATGCAGTAGCGTATCCCGGGACCGATGTTCATACTGACCACCCTGCCGAAACGCAGAACCACGGCCTCTTCCTCTTTCTTTACGATATAAAACCCGCTGCCCAACACCACAGCGACGACAACCGCGGCGATCACGGTGAGGATTCGCCTTTTGGGATACTGCCCAACAAAATCAAAGGCGGCATAGATCATGCGCGTACTGCGCGGTAATGGTTGTTGTTCGTTCATCGTCATCGCCCCGTCTTATCTGGGTATTGCTTTGCTGTCCAGATATTTGAACAATTCATTATCTGCTGGCAGCATGAGCGTCGTGTTTTTATCGATAATCAGATCGTAGCTATCGAGCGCGCGGATAAACTTGTAGAACTCCGGATCTTCCCGATAGGCTCTGCCCAGCAATGCCATTGCCTGAGCCTCGGCATTGCCGAGAATCGTCGTTGCTTCTGCGTGGGCGCTGGCCATAATCTTTTCGTGCTCGTTGATGGCAAGAGCCTCGATAGTTATCGCTTTCTCTTCACCCTCACTGCGATAGCGGGTGGCAATGCGCGCACGCTCTGAAATCATTCTCTGGATCACGCTCGGCCGGTTCTCCACCGGCAAAGTGTATTCGACAATACCGACCCGTATCACCTCAATCCCATAGTTGGCTTTGGCGATCGGCGCGATCCTGTTGTGCATCTCGCGGCAAGCCTCATGCAGGTCTTCGTGTTCCAGACCCAGGCTTATAAACGCATCGCGTGCCCTATTGCTGATGACAATGCCGCTGCTCGCAAAATAGAGTTCGCGCAAACGCTCAACGGCATTTACATCCGTTCGGATGGCTTCGACGTACTTGATGGGATCGGTGATACGCCACATCGTATAACCGTCAACCAGGACATTCTTCTGGTCTTCCGTAATCAACTCGTGGGTAAGGCCATTGAGCATCTGGATGCGTCGATCGACCTTGTATATCTTCGATATTGGCCAGGGCCATTTGACATGCAGCCCGGGTTCCTTCACAGGCGGCGAGATTTTGCCAAAGTTGGTCAACACGCCTTGTTGGGTCTCATGGATGGTGTAAAAACAGCTATACGCCATTACACCAACCAAAACCACGACAATAGCTGTGACAATTCTTTTGAAAGTCATAGTTTTTCTCCCTATCGGGGCTGGGCGTTTGTATTCGCTGACTTATTTTTCCACAGCGCGACCTTTTCGAGACTCCGCTTGTTTGGAACGATAATCTTGGCATTACCAGAAAGCGCGGTCTCCAGCTTCTCCCGCCATAGCATAGTCTGGAGAACATTGGGCGCACGCTTCACTGCTATAGCCACGACTCTTATTGCATCTGCTTCAGCGGCAGAAGTGGTCACTTTTCTGAACGCTTCGCCGTTCGCCTGCTCCAATTCGTAAATCGCATTTCCATGGGCGCGGGGAACTAACGACGTCAGGAAACGCTGGGCATTGATGATGATCCGCTCTCTATCCTCCTGAGAACTCGAAATTTCCCGGAAAGCACTCATTGTTTCCGCCACCGGGTTAATACTCACCAGATTTACATCAATCAATTCAATGCTCTCGAACACCGGGCGAGACTGCTCGACAGTACCCGCAAACAAGTCTCTGATATGCTGCTCCAGAGTTGCGCGATGAACACTGAGCAGATGATCCAGATTGCGGGCAGATATAAACTCGCGCAGATGATCCTTGATGGCATCTTCAATGATCTGTCTCGGATTCTGGATCTGGTAATGATAAGTATAGGGTTCCTTTACGCGGTACTGCGCATTGATGGTAAGAGAGAGGATATTCAAATCGCCCGAAATCAATTCATACGCGTTTGAGTTTGTAATGTATTTCACTTCTTTTACTGGCCATTTATCCACCTGCACAAAAGGACGGGGCGCGAGATAGTGCAATCCCGGCTGCAGGTCTCGCCAGTAAACCGCGCCGAACAAACGTCCATAGCCCACATGCCCGGGAGGAATCACTGTAAAACCGCTACCGAGAAACAGGGCGATCAGCAGACCGTAAAACGTCATTCCCAATGGTGTGGAGGGGGTGATAATACCCATAAAAGAACGGTTGCGCGTCACGCGACCCCAGAACTCTTTACAGGGTTCGGCCACAGGGCGAATATTGAGCAACAGGTCTTCATAGCCGCTCTTAAAAGCACCTGCGCTGAACCGCCAGATGATCAGGGCGATCAGGGCAAAAGCACTGACCCATTGTATGAGCTGAATAGTCGTTGACTCCGAAGGACCGAGATACAGAGGAACCGTCACGCCGATGCCGAGAAGTATAATATCGATTACAATACCCAGAGCAACGGTAACAGCAATCACCGATGACACATAGATAGTCGCAAAGCGCGCCCCGAACTGACTGACGATAATCGCGATAGTACCCGTATTAGTCGCCGGGCCGGTCATAAGAAAAATCATCGCCGCTCCAGGACTAAATCCCTTGGCAACCAGCGCGGCAGCTATTGGAGTACTCGCAGATGCACAGATATAGAGCGGAACGCCAACCAGCACCATAACGGGATAAGACAACCAGCGCGCATACTCATTTGACATCAAATCGCTCGGAATCGCCAGATAGAGCACGCCTCCCAGTGCGACACCCACGAGCAGCGCAAACAAAATATCGTCCGCTATTTCCACAAAGCCGTAGCGGAAAATATGCTTGACGATCTCCTTAAAATCCAAATCGTGTTTATATTTAGATGGATCATCCTCTGAAGTCTGCTTATCCTCAGCCGGGATCATGTCGCGATAAAAGTCCGGTTTCACCCACGATCCGAATTTATGCTGGCTAACCGCTTCGGTAAGCCCCTTCAACCAGGAATAAAACAACGCCTTCAACTGTGAGGGACTGACATAGCAATCGTCGCTTCCGGGCACCAGAGGCTCGTGTCCGTGGTCGTGGTCGTGACTATGGCCGTGCCCATGATCGTGATCATGGTCGTGGTCATGGTCGTGCCCATGATCGTGGTCATGGTCGTGCCCATGATCGTGATCGTGCTCTCTCGCCCTGGCCTCGTCGCTATCATCTCTTATGAGACCGATGCAAAAAATACCGGCGACGACCGCAGTAATAAAACTGATGAAGGGCCTGACAATAGCAGCGATGAAGCCAAAAAACGCATTCGTGACCAGAATCGAGTCCGCACCTGTTTCCGGCGCCGTAATCAAAAAAGACATACAGGACGAACGGGACGCGCCCTTATTGCGCATCTCGGCAACCACTGGCACAACCGAGCAACTGCAAAGCGGCACGGGCACGCCAACAGCCGCACTCGTACTCACGGATTTCAGGCTATCTTCGCGCAACCATCGCAGAATAGCATCACGCGAGATAAATACGTGAATCAGACCAGAGAGAAATAGCCCCAGCATTAGCATAGGTGCTAATAACAGGAACGACATCACAAGAAAATCGAAGAAACTGGTCACTGCTTGTATTAAGCCAATACTTGTATTAATTGGAGCATCAATAGCCCTCACCTCCTCTAACGGGAAGCATAG
>JAPOXY010000200.1:25916-36479 GCA_026706845.1 Gemmatimonadota bacterium | reverse complement strand
TGCGGTAATCTTAGCAGTGCCGCTGCGCCCCTATCTCCACTTATCTGATAGTTGGTGATTTTGAGCACTTCGAGAATATAGTGTCGTTCAAATTCATCCAAAGGCACGACTTTGCGGTCCTGAGAAACTGTCACGGTGTTCTTTTTACGATCAGGAGCCGGGCCTTCGATTCGGAAACCATACAGTCCCAGATCACCCACTTCGATTTGCGAACCGCGACACACGATTACGGCGCGCTGTATCGTATGTTCCAGTTCCCGCACATTCCCAGGCCAATCGCAGGCTTGCAAAACCTCGATTACCTCTGGCGTCAAAGGAGCTATGTCCTTGCCCAAATGTGTGGCCATGCGATGCTTGAAAAATTCGGCAAGGTGCGGGATATCCTCCTTGCGCTCGCGCAAGGGGGGGAGATAGATTGGAAAAACCTGGAAACGATAATACAGATCCTCGCGGAATGCACCTGAACTGACCAGTTCCTCAAGATTGCGATTTGTCGCTGCCACAATGCGCGCCTGCACCGACAGCGTCTCGCTACCTCCAACGCGCTCATAAGTGCCCTCTTCCAGCAAGCGCAACATCCTGACCTGTGTTTGCGGAGCCATATCGCTGACCTCGTCCAAAAAGAGCGTACCGCCCTTAGCCAATTCTACCTTGCCCAATCTGCGAGACACTGCACTGGTAAACGCTCCTTTCTCGTGACCAAACAGTTCACTATCGATCAGCGTTGCTGGCAATGCTCCGCAGTTGACCTGTATAAAAGGACCATCGCTATTGGGACTCTGCGCGTGTAACACCCGCGCAGCCAATCCCTTACCCACACCCGTTTCGCCTATAAACAGCACGGACAGATCAGTGGGTACTACCTTTCTGAGCTGGAATTGAAACTGTTGCAAAACCTCGCTCTGACCGATAAACTCGTTATCCCCCTGAGTATTGAGTGTCGCAGTCAGGCCCTCAATACGCGGATCTGGTTCTACCGAGAGTTGAATCTGCGCGATCTCTGAGTAATTGAGATCGCGATCTATCGCTCTGACCTGAAACGTGTACTCGCCCGGTGGCAAGTTCTGATAATGCGCCCTCATTTCTCGGGTCGCAGGTTGCCAGTCGGGGTCGTATCCCTTCAGGCGATAGATGTAGAGCATGTCGCGGGGATGGGTAGAAAAACTCAGGCTCTTGTATTCAAAAATTACATCTTGATCCATCGTAGAGACGATGTCTTCCTTCGGGTTCTCATAGACCTGACCAGCGACAACTTGAATGAGGCGAATTATGGGCGACGTCTTTCGCAGGCGGTAGCGCACCAGAGTGTTTTGGGCTGTACCGAAATAGAAGGCGCCATCGCGGTCTTCGAGTATTTTGAGCACCGGTCCTATATGCGGTGATTTGATGGTCTGGAAAAGCTGGCCATTGTAGTGAACTACGCCGCCGTCTGTGCCGAGCCAGAGGTGACCTTGAGAGTCCTCAAGCAAGCAATGGATGCGGTTGTTCGGCAAACCGTCTTCAGTCGTGAAGGTCTGGAGGGTGCTACCATTAAAACAGGCAAGACCGCCCTGGGTAGCCACCCACAGGTTGCCATGGCGGTCTAATAGCAGGTCACTGACCCTGTCGTCGATCAGCCCGTCTTCACCTCCATAAAATTTAAGGCCATCTTTGGGATGCCAGCGTGCGAAGCCCTTGTCGATGTCAGAGAAATGTTGGTGAACGAGATGAAAATAAACCTCGCCATTGCGCCCGGTAATCACGGTACCAATGTAGCTGAAAGGATCCTTATTTTTATCTTTTACAAAAATGGTTTGGAACTGCTCACCCCGCTGACAAGTGAGTCTCAAAGGACTGGCAAAAAGTGCTCTTTTTTCTTTATCTTTTTTATTTTCCCAATGACCGAAAAGAAATTGCCCTTCCCGATTCTGGGCAATTGCACAAATACTGCTTGAACCTGCGGTTGTTTCTATTTTTTCTATCTTCTGCCCATCGTAGCGGAATAAGCCATTGATGCCGCCAAACCACAGATACCCGTCGTGGTCTTCGTAGATGGCAAAACAGTTATTGATATCAAAATCATCCTCAGGGCCTATCAGGTCAATGGCCTTTCCATCAAAGCGAAAGACGCTATTGCTTTGATATTTAAAAACAGGCGACACAGACCCCACCCATATATCACCACGACTGTCTTGCACGATCTGCGAGACCTCACTCACGCTTTCAGAGGCCCTTGCACTGAAGTCGAAAATGCTGATACTATGCGCATCGTAAAGGCCGACGCCTCCCCAGGTGGCAAACCAATACTGATGTTCGCGATCCTGGAACACGGCTTTGACCGCGGGATGGGGCAACCCATCGGCAGGGATAAACCTGCTGAACCCATCACCGTCTTGATAGAGCACCCCTTCTGAAGTGCTAAACCACATCCGACCTTCCCGGTCACACTGAATTTTGCGCAGGTCACTATCCAAATCGACTTGAACAGGCTGGAAGGAGCCATCGGTATAGCACCAGAGTCCGTTCTGAGGTCCACGCTGACCGATCCACACATTACCGGTATCATCCTGTCCCACCGCATAGCTTATATCGCTTTGCGGAAAACCGTCTTTCTCTTCACAGCGGTGGAAGGATGTGCTATCGAAGCGGATGAGGTGATTAAAGCCAAACCACAGATGCCCTTCCGAGTCCTGGGCAATACCCCGACACTGTTTACGACGAAGTAGCGGCTCGTAGTGCTTAAGATAGAGCGGCATCAGGTCGTGAAACACAGTCCCGTCGTAATATCCTATAGTCCTGTGACCGCCACACCATATACGCCCCTCACGATCTTCGTAGATGAACTGCACTGCTCGGCCTGCGATCCCCTCATCTTCCAAATGGTGGAAATTTGTCTCATCGTACCAGCAGACCCCATTTCGTGTACCAAACCACAACCGATTCTGACTGTCCTTTTGAACAAAATAAATACTATCATTAACAAGACCGTCCTGTTGCGTAAAATTTCGAAACTCATCTCCATCAAAGCGACTAACGCCGTTATCAAAGGTGGCGAACCAGAGATAGCCTGCGCTGTCTTCGGCGATGTGTTCAATGCGCATCCCGGCCAGACCATCGGCTATAGAATAAGTCCGCCAGGTGCCTTTGTGGTTAAGTGATTTGAGCATAAAACCTCATGATACAGGTAAAATTTTAGTTCGCATATTCTCTGAGCCTCAAAACAGTTCAAATTTTGGGTCACAGATCCTTCTTTGCAAAAGAACTTTAATTATGCAATATCCGTGCCAACGTGAATTTTACACAAGACGTTTCTAATTATAAAGTATTATTTATATTTAAGTAATTAGAGAAGAGTATATAAAAGTTAGTCTGAAATTTTATATTCCCAGTCACTATATATCGTGATATTTGACCATATATAGCGATTGCCGATATTAAGAATATATGATACACAACTTAAGGAATCTTGATGCCCAGTTTTCTCATTTTGCCATACAGGGTAGAAGGCGGTAATCTTAGCAGTGCCGCTGCGCCCCTATCCCCACTTACCTGATAGTTGGTGATTTTGAGCACTTCGAGAATATAGTGTCGCTCATATTCGTCCAAAGACACGACTTCGCGGTCCTGAGAAACTGTCACGGTGTTCTTTTTAAGATCAGGAGCCGGGCCTTCGATTCGGGAACCATACAGTCCCAGATCCCGCACTTCAATTTGCGAACCGCGACACACGATTACGGCGCGCTGTATCGTATGTTCCAGTTCCCGCACATTCCCAGGCCAATCGCAGGCTTGCAAAACCTCGATTACCTCTGGCGTCAAAGGAGCTATGTCCTTGCCCAAATGTGTGGCCATGCGATGCTTGAAAAATTCGGCAAGGTGCGGGATATCCTCCTTGCGCTCGCGCAAGGGGGGGAGATAGATTGGAAAAACCTGGAAACGATAATACAGATCCTCGCGGAAAACACCTGCGCTAACCATATCCTCAAGATTGCGATTGGTCGCTGCCACAATGCGCGCCTGTATCGATAGCGTCTCGCTACCCCCAACGCGCTCAAATGTGCCTTGTTCCAGCAAGCGTAACATCCTGGCCTGTGTTCCCACAGCCATATCGCTGATCTCATCCAAAAAGAGCGTGCCGCCCTTAGCCAATTCTACCTTGCCCAGCCTGCGAGACTCCGCGCTGGTAAAAGCTCCCCTCTCGTGACCAAAAAGCTCACTGTCGATCAGCGTTTCAGGCAGTGCACCGCAGTTGACCTGTATAAAAGGACCATCGCTATTGGGACTCTGCGCGTGTAACACCCGCGCAGCCAATCCCTTACCCACACCCGTTTCGCCTATAAACAGCACGGACAGATCAGTGGGTACTACCTTTCTGAGCTGGAATTGAAACTGTTGCAAAACCTCGCTCTGACCGATAAACTCGTTATCCCCCTGAGTATTGAGTGTCGCAGTCAGGCCCTCAATACGCGGATCTGGTTCTACCGAGAGTTGAATCTGCGCGATCTCTGAGTAATTGAGATCGCGATCTATTGCTTTGACCTGAAAGGTGTACTCGCCCGGCGATAAGTTCCGGTAGTAGGCCCGCGTCTTTCGTGTCGCAGGCTGCCAGTCGGGGTCGTATCCTTCAAGACGATAGACATAGAGCATGTCGCGGGGATGGGTGGAAAAACTCATCCCCTTATACTCGAAAGTCACCTGTTGGTCTGTCGTAGAGGCGATGACTTCTTTCGGGTTCTCATAGACCTGATCGGCGACAACTTGAAGCAGACGCACCCTGGACGAGGTCTGTCGCTGGCGGTAGCGCACCACCGTGTTTTGGGCTGTACCAAACCAGAAAGATCCATAGCGATCTTCGAATATTTTGAGCACCGGTCCTATGTGCGATGACTTGATGGTCTGGAAAAGCTGGCCATCGTAGTGAACCACGCCTCCGTCTGTACCAAGCCAGAGGTGGCCTTGAGAATCTTCGAACAAACAACGAATGGCATTGCTCGGCAGACCATCTTTAGTCGTAAAGTTGTGGAAGGTACGGCCATCAAAGCAACTGAGGCCTCTTTGAGTAGCGACCCACAGGTTGCCATTGCGGTCTTCTATAAGATCGGTGGCTCTGTCATCTATCAACCCGTCTTCAATCCCATAAAATTTGAGGCCATCTTCGGGATGCCAGCGCGCGAAGCCCTTGTCATTATCGGAGAAATTTTGGTGGATGAGATGAAAATAGACATTGCGCCCGGTAATCACAGTGCCAATGCGGCTGTAAGGATCTTTATCTTTATTTTCTAAAAAAATGGTTTGGAACTGCTCGCCCTGCTGACAAATGAGTCTCAATGGATGGACAAAAAGGTATCTTCTTCTCTTTTTATTTTCGTTTTCCCAATGACCAAAAATAAATTGCCCTTGCGAATTCTGGGCAATTGCACAAATACTGCCTGAACCTGCGGTTGTTTGCATTTTTTTGAGCTTCTGCCCATTGTAGCAGAACAAGCCATTGACGCCACCAAACCACAGATACCCGTCGCGGTCTTCGTAGATGGCAAAACAGTTGTCTATATCGTCATCTTCAGTGCCTACAAAGTCAAAGTGTTCGCCATCAAAGCGAAAAACGCTTTTCTCCAGACGGTTGAGAAAAGGAGCGGCATATCCGATCCATATATCTCCTCGCCGATCTTGTACGAGTTGTGAGATTTCACTCACTTCTCTGGATAATTTCGCACTGAGGTCGAAAACGCTGATACTCTGTGCATCGTAAAGCCCAACGCCGCCCCAGGTGGCAAACCAATACTGATGTTCGCGATCATGGAACACGGCTTTGACCGCGGGATGGGGCAACCCATCAGCAGAGGTAAACCTGTTGAATCCATCACCATCCTGATAGAACACGCCTTGTGAAGTGGAAAACCACATCCGGCCTTCACTGTCACACTGAATCTTGCGCAGTGTGCCCTCCAAATCTACCTGAACAGACTGAAAGGAGCCATCGGCATAGCACCAGAGTTTGTTTTCGTATTCGCGATAGCCGATCCACACCTTACCGGTATGGTCCTGCCCCACAGCATAGCTCGTCAGGATGCGTGGTGGAAACCCTTCTTTCTCTTCATAGCGATGGAAGGATTGACCGTCAAAGCGGATGAGGTAGTTAAAACCAAACCACATGTGGCCTTGTGGATCCTGAGCAATGCCTCGACACTGGTTGGGCCACTGAGGAGAAGGAGGTTTCTCGTAGTGCTGAAGGTAGAGCGGAATCAGGTCGTGGTACACAGTGCCGTCGTAATATCCCAGAGTGCGGTGACCACCACACCATATACGCCCCTCACGGTCTTCATAGATGAACTGCACAGCACGGCCTGCGATCCCCTCATCCTCCAGATGGTGGAAATCTGCTCCGTCGTACCAGCAGACCCCATTTAATGTACCAAACCACAACCGATCACGATTGTCCTGCAAAACAAAATGAACGCAGTCATCCACAAGACCATCCTGTTTGGTAAAATTCTGAAACTCGTCTCCATCAAAGCGACTAACGCCGTTATCAAAGGTGGCGAACCAGAGATAACCTTCGTTGTCTTCCGCGATGTATTCAATGCGTTGTCCCGGAAGACCACTGTCTATGGAATAAGTTCTCCAGGTGCCCGTGCGATCAAGTGATTTGAGCATAATAAAACCTTATGATACAGGTGAAAATTTTAGTTCACATCGGGTAACATATCACGAATATAAACCCTTCTTAATCTATGTATTTTCATAACCAAATTTTAAGGAAAATGTTGCGGTTTACGAATCTCTTTCCCTGAAGAGTTGAACTGAAACAATCTGGTTTTTCATCATATTATTACCTCTTGATTTTTAAATTTTAAAACTATACATTTAAAAATAGAGTGGGTTATGGTTTGTTGGACCATTCCTGTTCTGTATGTTGCGGCAGGGGGCCACAGGCTGACTACCAATCCGACATGGCCTTCTGCCGTTTTTTCTGTAATAAAAAATTAAAATAAATTTGTGTTTTTTAAATCTGATATTAAACAAAGTAAAAGTCAAGATTTTCTATAATATATAGAATGATTCAATACAGATAGCACGAGAAGAGGGCGCATTCAAAACGCGCCCTTATTTTTATCTGTGGATTTAGAAAAAGGGAAAAAGTTTTGGGATGTTGTCATCTGTGAGCGCGCTGCCGTATTCACAGCCTTCAAATGCTTCGGCATATTGGACTTTTGAGCCGCGTTCTTGTCCGTAGTATTTGATCAATAGATCGCGGTACTGATCGGCTATGGCGCGAGATTGAGTAATGCGATGCCGCAACCATTCGCGTCGGTTTTGTGGCGATTCGGGTACCTGGTCGAGGTGGCCCGCGTTAAAGGGCAACCATTCGTACATTTGCGATGTGTGGCAGTGTAGCAGGTCGAGTTTTTTGTCGATGACATCGTCTATGGCTATGACGGCATCGGGAGAGAAAGGTTGCGGTTTTTGGAAGTTGTCGCTCAGATACGCGATGACGGGGTTGTACGACAGAGCGGGGGTGTCTGTGCAGATGTTGGGCACGGTGACCATGTATGCCGAGTCCTGCACGAGGATGGATGTGTAGCGGTGATCGGGGTGGTAGTCGTTGGGGCGATGGGTCAGGATGAGGTCTGGCGTATAGTTGCGAATCTGGCGGATGATTTTTTTGCGATTTTCAAGGGTGGGTTCAAGTTCGCCGTCGTGATTGTCGATTACGTGGTATTCAATGCCCGCGACGGCACCTGCTGCCTGGGTTTCGGCGCGGCGGCGACGGGCGAGTTCAACGCCGCCAATTTCGTGATGGCCCGCGTCGCCATTGGTGACAGAGACAAATTTTACCTCGTGCCCGAGGTTTGCGTATTTGATGGCGATGCCGCCCGCTTTGATATCGCAATCGTCGGGATGGGCGCCAAAGACGATGATTTTCAGGGAATGGTCGTTCATAGTGGCTCCTCAATTCAATGGGTTTTCGTTTTTTCCATGCAGGCGATAGAGGCCCACACCGCAGGCGAGTGCGCCGAGGCAAAATAAGACGGAGATGCCAAAGGGCCAGACGGGACCCCAGTCGATGAGTTTTCCGCCGCCGAGGCTGCCGGAGAGCATGCCCAGACTCCAGGCGAGGTGGGCTGCGCCCACAACGCGGCCTTTTTCGTCTTCGCGGGCGATCAATTGTATGAGGCCCGGCATGGTAGTTGAGAGAGACCAGGCCGAGGCGGTTGCGAGAATGCCAAAGGCATAAATGCCAGCAAGGGTATGCGCGGTCAGGGCGAGGCCGAGGGCGCTGATGGCGACGAGTGATGCGGAGACGAGGATGGGCTGCCAGCGCCCAATGCGGTCGCAAAGCCGACCGGTGAGTACTTGAAAGCAAGCTGCGATGATCAGGCTGATGGCACTGTAATTCGTGGCTGCGGTGCTGGTGCCCGCAATGCGAAAGATGAGCAGGGGCAAGAGCAGAGTGACGGCACCCCAATAGCTGGTGGGCAGGTAGCGGATGCCCAACAGGAGGCACACATCGAGACGGCGGAACAGTTGAATGAATGCGGACAGGTTGCGACCATTGTCGGCAGATTTTGGCGATGGGATTGCGGGGAGGGCCAGGATGCTCATCAGGATGAGCACTACCCCTGCAAGTGTGATGCAAAAACCGAGGGTTTGAAATCCATACGCATCGGCGATGGGGCCAGAGAGAAAATTTCCCGAAGCAGAGCCGAGGGTGTTGCCGAGAAAATAACCGGCCGATGCGATGCCGATGACAGAGGATGGGGCTGCGCTGATCAGATAGCTTTGCCCTCCGGCGCTGTTAAATCCAGATGAGATGCCGATGCCGGTACACAGGGCGGTCAGGAGAAGAGGATCGCCGCTGTAAAAAATAACCCCGGCGAGAATAGGTCCCAAAGTGCCGAGGACGTAAACGGGTTTGACGCCCCAGGTATCGGCAAGGCGGCCCGCAGGCACGGCAAAGACACCACCTAAAATGAGAAATGCTGCGCGCAATCCCCCGGAAAAGAGGGGTGTGCCGAGCAGGTCCGCTTCGACATATACGGGGAGGAGGGTGTTGAGGGGGGCAGAGACAAAGCTGCTAAAAAAAGAGACTATGAGCAGGGCGATGAAACGGCGATTGAGGAGTTCGGAATACATTTTTAAATTTTTTTATTTTCGCCCTTGACTCTCCAGTTACTGGAGGGTGTATATTGTCCGTTGAAGGCCTTCAAACACCCGTATCACATGGAGAGAATCCATGCTCAAAATAGGAGAATTTTCCAGGCTTGTCAACGTGCCGGTCAAGACGTTGCGCTACTACGATGAGATCGGTTTGTTCAAATCCGATTACATTGATGAGCAAACCGGCTACCGCTTTTACTCTTTCGAGCAACTCCCGCGGCTCAATCGCCTGCTGGCGCTCAAAGACCTGGGTATGTCGCTGAGCCAGATTGATCAAATGCTGCAAGAAGATCTTTCGGCTGATCAACTGCGCGATATGCTTTTGCAAAAACAGATCGAACTCGAAGATCTTGCCAGAGATATCCGGGAACGCATTGCCCGCGTGGAAGCCAGACTGAGTATTATTGAAATGGAGGATAAAATGCCAGATTATGAAGTTGTCATTAAAACGGTTGATCCGGTTCTGGTCGCTTCTAAACAGGAGGCCGTTCCCCACTTTGCCGCCATCGGCTCTGTTATGGACCGCCTGTACAATGGGGTTGTCGCCCATATTGTGAAACACAAGGGACAGTTTGCGGGACCGGGCATTACGGTATGGCATGAAAATTTTAAACCCGAGGCAAACATACCGATCAAAAAAACCATACCAGAAGGTGATGACGTCAAGGTCCACGAGTTGCCGGGTGATCAAATGGCGTGCCTGGTGCATCACGGAGGCTTTGAAGGTTTTCCACGAGCCTATCAAGCGGGCGTTCAGTGGATTGAGGCCAATGGCTATGAGATCACCGGACCGAACCGGGAAGTGTATTTGCAATTTAGACCCGATGGCAATCCAAAGGATTATGTGACGGAAATACAGTTCCCTGTCGCAAAAGCATGAGTTTTATAGTCCAGCATTAGAGAAATACCGGGATGGTTTTGTGTCCCGGTATTTTTTTAGTACAGGAAGTCCGATTTGAATTTTTCGATGCAGTCGTGTCGAGTGCCTTCAAAGAGGTAAATTTTACCGCGTATGGTCGCGGTTTCTTCGGGCGCGAGGGCGCCTGCGCGAATCGATTGGTGCATGCAGCGCCAGGGGTTGTGACCCTGTACGGATAGAAAGTCTGCCCAGGCTATGCCCGCCACCCATGTGCGATCTGTGGATTCGCGTATCAGAATGCCGCCTGTGGCATTGATGGGCGATGTGGGCCATTTGTCAGACCAGACGGTTTCAGTGTTAATTGCGTTGCGATAGGTGTGGTTGTAGTGTATGTCGCGGTGGATGAGGGGGATCAGGCCCTCTTCGGCGAGGAACCAGGTGCGCTCGTGGTCGTCGTCAAAAAATGCCCGGGTTTCGGAGACTTCGGGCTGTTTGCCGGGGTTAAAGCAGGGGATGATCGCGGCAATTTCGGGCCAGGTGCGCTCGGTTTTGTTGGTGATAGAGAG